>CAZDMC010000078.1:0-7677 GCA_964506335.1 uncultured Methylomarinum sp.
GCTGACACCACCCCCAAAGTCCGAGGCAGATCAAAAGTTATATCGTTCGATAGCATCAAATACAGAGATAAAAACAAACGAAGTGATTGCTTACAATGAACCTGATAATATATTTTTAATAGTCTACAAGCAAATTGTGAAGATTGAAACTGTACTTTATCTGGTGGTTCTATTATTTTCATATCATATTCTAAAATGGTTTTTTAGGGTTTTTTAGACGGTTATTGATGAAAAGATATTAAGCGCGTGCTTATTTTTACAGCACAAAAATTACTTTCTGCCTCAATGCATAAAACTATTCCTCCTGTTAAGGAGCGTGAGGGTGGCTTCGTAGCAACAGGTGCGTAGCCTGCTATACATCTGTTGCTACGGCTTGAATACGAACAAAAATCCTGCGTCAAACTTCGAATATTAGTATACTGGTTCCTAATAAAATCGAAACAGGCGGCTCATTCACTGTCGATTATAAACCCGTTTTTCGGATGTAATTAAGAGTGAAGTAATGTTTTTTACTATGGAGCGCATGAAGAACAGTAGTGCTCTACGCTTTACATCTAGTGAGGCAGTTTTTTCCATAAGTTACTTCGCTTTTGTCACACCCGGGTCTTTCCACCTATTTGTTTATTAGTACAATAAAGACTACACTCAATATAACTTATATACCTAAAGCTTATTTAATAATTACTTGTGATAAAGCATTTACATTTAGCTTCAAATCAACGAGATATATGGAACGATCAAGCAGCCTATCCGGATAGTCCAGTCTATAATATTGGTGGTTCTTTTGTTATTAATGGACATGTTGAATATAAAATTTTAAATAGAGCAATACAGCAACTAATCAATGAGAATGAAACATTTCATTTCGTTATAAGTGATCAAACACTTATTCCCAAAAAAAATCTGAACAAATTAGCATTTAACCTGGAATTCATAGATTTCTCATCTCATTTATCGCCAAAAAAAGAAGCGGAACAGTGGCTAGAGAAAGAATTTAAGCTTCCATTTTGCTATGGCGAAAATACCCATCTATGGTGCCTGGCATTAGTAAAAGAGAGTGATCATCGTTTTTATTTATTACAAAAATATCATCATGTTATTGCTGATGGATGGAGTACAAGTGTAGTTATTGCACGAACGACAGAAATTTATAACGCACTACTCTATAAGCAGGCAATAGCAAAAAAGTCATCTCAATGCTATTTTGACTATATAACACAAGAACAAAAATACCTAAGCTCAAATGCTTATCAATGCGACAGTCAATATTGGGAAAAACGTCTACCGAGCCTTCCCCTTCCTCTTATTGCTAGTCGATATCCAAAATCTGCCGAGACTCTCTTACCCAATGCTCATATATATCGTTTGAAAATAAGTCGAGATGAGTACAATGAAATTGATGCTTTTTCAGCTAACAATGAAAGCACGGTCTACCATGCGTTTTTAACATCTCTGGCTATTTATTGTTCCCGTATATTTCAGCGTGAAGAGATTATTATAGGTGTGCCTAGTTTAAATCGGAGTGGAGTTCGCTTTAAAGATGTTTTTGGGATGTTTGTTAGCTTATCGCCCTTAATATTAACCATCTCCCAAACTGAAAGCATTAAACAGTTAATGCAACACTGTAAAATATCTCTTAGAGAGCTTTATAGGCATCATCGTTTTCCACTCGGAGATATTAACAAGCGTTTGAAACTATTACAAAGTGGGCAGGATACGCTGTTTGATATTGTATTTTCTTACGAAAAATTCGAATACACCACTTTGTATGGAGATGCCTCTGTTTCAGTAAAACAACAGTTTAGTGGTGTGGCTCGTTACCCTCTAGCGGTCACAATTTGTGAATTTAGCGAGACTGATGATGTTGAAATAGTTTTTGAAGGTGCCGAAAATTGCTTTACTGCTGAAGACCTTCAATGTTTAGCGGAACACATTATCCTTATTCTGCAACAAACATCTTCTCAAGCAGAAAAACCGCTTAACAAAATTGAATGGTTGACTGCAAAAGATAAAAAAATAATCTTTGAAACCTTTAACAAGAAAAATACACCGCATGTAAAATTTCAATCTGTTATTGGACTTTTTCAGCAACAAGTAAAAAAGCAAGCCGATAAAGTTATTCTGGAATATCAGAACCTTCAGCTTACTTATCTCCAGCTCGATCAATTAAGTTCACAGCTTGCATTGCATATACTTAAACAAACAGTTGAACCGGGTTCAGTCATTGCTATTTATCTTCCACGGTCTCTGGAAATGGTTATTAGCATACTTGCCATATTAAAAACCGCTTCAGCTTACTTAGCTATTTCGCACGATATTCCAGATCAACGTATCAGTCATATTCTAAAACAAAGTCAGGCTAAAATATTACTTAGCAATAGACAGTACAAAAAACGCTTATCTCCCTTAATACCTCATTTGATTTGTGTTGATGATTATCCCGTTCAGCAATATGATTCAACGACGGTATTTCCTAACATAAAGATAAAGCCAGAAACGCTTGCCTATACTATCTTTACCTCGGGTTCGAGTGGAAAACCCAAGGGAGTAATGATTAATCACAAAGCCCTGTCATTAAGGATTAACTGGCTACAATCTCTGTTTAAGCTCAAGGAAAATGACCGGATGGGGCAAAGTATTCCTTATAATTTTGATCCATCAATTATAGAGATATTCTTGTCTTTAAGCCAAGGTGTCTGTCTTGTTTTAGTGCCTGAAAACGACTACACCGTAGAAAGATTTTCCTCATTTATTATCGAAAAAAAGGTGACTACATTAGCAATGGTGCCGTCTTCTATTCGCATGTTGCTACAAGGCCTAAAATATAATCAAAAAACAAATTTACGCATTGCCTGTTGTGGTGGTGAACGGTTAGAGCCGGGATTGGCTAAACAATTTCTGCAAAAAACCAATGCTGATTTATATAATGTTTATGGTCCAACAGAAGCTACCATTATTGCTAGTGCATGGAAATGTAGCCGCCATTTTTCAGGTAAAAACTTGCCCATTGGCAAACCGGCTGATAATACTCGAATTTATATTACCGACAAATACTTAAATATTCTGCCTGTTAATGTAGTCGGTGAAATTGCTATTACCGGTGATACCTTGTCTAAAGGATATATTAATCAGTCAGGTCTCACGGAAAAAGCCTTTCCAATAGAGTCAATCAATCATACGGTTTTCTATAAAACAGGTGATTGTGGTTATATTGGGCATGATGGTTTACTTTATTTCTCAGGCCGACTAGATCGTCAGGTTAAAATTAATGGATATCGCATAGAACTGGGTGAGCTGGAATCTGTTTTACAACAACATGCGGACGTTAATTTAGCGGCTGCTATTGTTTACCCAAATAAAGAACAAAAAAGCATTATTGCTTATATTGAAACTACAACTAAGCAGGCGGATGCATTAATTAAAGAACTCTCTTTGTTATTACGCCAGCAATTGCCTAGTTACATGCAAGCACAAAAAATAATTCCATTAGCGCATATTCAAACGAATCAAACCGGCAAAGTTAATTATTCTTTACTTCCCGACCCTGAAATTGAAGTAATAAAAAACAGTAAAAAATTAGCCGCTAAGCTTATGGAAATTGACTTGCTCAAGCTATGGAAAAAAACTTTATTACTAAAAAGAATAGGTGTTAACGATAATTTTTTTGAATTAGGAGGCGATTCACTCAGTGCTGTTACGCTGATGATTGCTATTGAAAAGCTAACTGGCACTCGCTATCCCATATCATTTTTATTGGATCATTCCAATATTGCTGAGCAAGCCATTGCACTGGATAAAGCAAGCTTAGATAATTCACGGCAAATAGCCATCAGATTAAGTCAACATCAGAATACGGCCCATTTTTATATTGTTGCATCTGGGCATGGCGACTTCTTGCGTTTTTTTAGCCTAGCCAACGACTTAGGGCATAGTTGCAGTGTAACTATGTTGCACCCTCCTGAAACTCAGGATCAAACAATGTCTATTCATTCAATAGCTCAGCTTTATGCAGCCAGTATATTGAATCACAACGATGCAATATTTTATATATCTGGTTTCTCTATTGGAGGTATTACTGCACTGGAGACGGCTAGAATACTAGTTGAAAAAGGAATGCCGCCACAGCGAGTCATTCTACTTGATTCAATTTATCCTCGTTGGCCGCTGCAATCTCCTTTACTTTTTAAGTTTATCAAGAGGATAGTCGATTTTTTTGCTTTAAACAAAAAAACCATTAATCATCGTAAACTGGGAGCCATGTTGAATGATCCGGGTATAAAAGTACAATTGGCTGCATTACCTAAACATAAAATTCAAACAATAGAATCCCTTCCTGTAGACTTGGTTTTAACTCAAGGTATGTGGATGTTTAGACCTTTATTGTTTTCAACATGGGCTAAATTATTTAAAAAACATTTATTTAGGCACAAAATGTCCGGTTTGCATGGAGAAATGTTTCAACAGCCTCATTTACAGCAATTGACCGCTATCATAAAAAAAATAGTTATCTCTCAATAATATTAAACTTTTGTTTTTTGCCATTCCTCCAATGCTCGTTTGCCATATAAGTACCCCACCTTTTCTATTTTCTTTGCTTGTTTATAGGCCATTAATGGAAAATCATTAACGGGAGGTTGCATGTATAAATCAGCCACACCATTCATCAGTTTTTTTCTTTGAGCAAGCCCTCCGATAATACTAGCACGCGCTAAAATTTCAATAATACTGGGATTGTTCACTTTTTTTGCCCAAGGGTTTATTTTATTAATAAATAAGCTCCAGCCACTCATGCCACCGCTATTGTCAGTATTATTCAGTAAATCCTCTCGGGCATTAACATCAACAGCAATAATAGTGCCTCCCTCATTAAATTGTGCCATTACATCAATGGGTACGTTATTTAATAAAGCGCCATCAACCAGCAAATCTCCATTCACTATTTGTGGAGGAAATAGACCTGGAGGGACATTGCTGTTTAAAACAGCAGAAACCAGGCTTCCTTGGTCATGAGTCATTACTATTGCTCTGCTAATATTGCATGAAATAGAAAAGAAATGCAGCCAAAGGTCTTCAATGCAACTTTCTCCAAACATATCAATCAAGCTCTCAGTCATTTTATTGCCAGAATAAATTGACATCATAGGTAGGGTAAATTGATCACCCTGGCGACATAAATATTGGGTTTTATCCATCATTTCCTGACAATCCCATTGCATGGCGTATTGAGCGGCTATAATTGCCCCCATGCTATTCCCGCCCACCAGATCAATAGGAATATTTAATTCTGCAAAGGCTCGTAATATCCCAATATGGGCAAAACCTCTTGCTGCGCCGCCGCCTAACACCACACCCACTGCATTCCCTGTTAAAAAACGTGCAACCCTGGCAAAATTAGATGAGCTATCTTCTCTTACATGGTGATGCATATTAATCTGTCTGTTTTTAAGCCAGCTAGCTGTATTAATAGCTATTTTAGTAGTATTCGGATGGATCAGAAGCAATGTCTTTTTTATAGATTGAGTAGAAATTTCATCCAAGATTAGCGTTTCTAGATTACGCATATCTGGATCATCTCGTGCGTAGGCACAAAAAATGATATGATCGGCCTGCCGTAAACAGCGTCGTGTCCAATTAGACATTTCTTTGTCAAGGGTATAAATAATATGGCGATAGGCAATCTCCTCTTCTGATAACCATTGTAATAAAGACTCATTAACAGGATCATCAAAAGATGTTTGCGCTATTCCATTTTGAGAAAACGCACGATCAATATCTTGGCTGTGCAAAGCGCAAGTAGAACCGTGATTATTAAGTGAACTGACTAACTGTGAAGTAATTTTTTTTACATCCAATGCTGAGGACAAGAAGACCAAGGCAAATGTCTCTGCGGATTTAGCTTTATTGGAATGCTTTCTACTTAAGTGGCTAACAATACTTTTAACAAATGTTTGATATATTTCAACGGGGTGTTGCTGCAGCAACAGTTCAAATGATTCTCGGCTTAATTTTGCAACGGTTGAATCGCGTGTAGCTAATACATCGGAGCTGCGTGGAATTTCACAACTAACACCTACCTCGCCAATAGCTTCACCTCTGCCTAATACGGCTAAATTTACATAGTCTCCGTCTATGGTTTTTTTGCTGAGCTGAAACTGTCCATTAATAATAATCCAAAGCTCTTTTGAAATGGCATATTGTCTAGTAAGAAAGGTATTAGAAGGAATGGATTGTATTTCCATTTTAGAAATCAGCGCACGCACAACCTCTTCAGACAAGCCCATAAATAAATGACTTAATCTTAAAGCCAGTATGGTTTGATTCCAATACAAGCGTTTTAAGATTCGGGCACCTATAATAGCGCCTGGTTCAGGGAATAAAGCAAGCAATGAATTAAAGCTATCTCGACTAAAAAATAATAACTGAGTCTGGGTTAATGCCTTTGCACAAGTAGAACGCTCGCTACTACCCTGTAGAAGAAACTCACCAAATAGATAAGAGGCCGACGTATGAGAAAGAAAATATTTTTCATTATCTCGTTCTGTGAAAATTTCCACTGTTCCATTAGCTACCAGATAAAGCCCGTCAGAAATATCACCTTTGTTATAAATAATGGTGTTTTGTGAGACATCTTTTAATTCTAATGATGGAATGATTTCAGTTAAAAATTGCTTCTCTATATCCAAAAACAAAATATTGTTCTGAACAATACTGAGTAAATTGTTTTCAGTCATAAATTTCTAGCATTAATAATGACCTTGAATAAGGCTCTATGCGTCACCTCCATAAGTGAGGAACACATCAACGGGCTCTCTTCAGCGTGTTTTTATCAAAATCTCTATCTGTAAAACCGTTACCAAACTTAAAGTTTTCCCATTGTAAAACCGTGCTTTTGCCATTTTGATGATTAGTCATCAATACTTCATTTGCACGCCAATATTGTCCAAGATATTGTTGGTAATTTTTATTCTCAGATGTTTTTAATAGCGCATTTTTACGATCGTAAAAATCCGTTTTTAAAGGAATATAGCGTTCTTTTTCGATCCAGACAATTTGTCGAGTATAGCCAGAATGCTTATAGTTTGGATAAAGCTCAATAACAAAAGAGTCTTTCTCCTTAAAAACCTCATCTCTTAAATATTTGTAATCATATTTTTTTACCTCAAATGAAGTTAAGTCTTCAAAAGCAAATTCACTGCCTAAATAAGGCCCGGATTTATTACTGGAAGAAATGCGTTTAACTCGTTTTAAAGCGGGCAAATACAGCCATTGTTCGTCAGGCTTCAGGGCGTGAGTAAAACTTAAAAAAGCGGTGCCTTTAATGTCTCGTGGCTTACTGAATACACTTAAGCTTTTATCACCGTCACCGTCAACTTCTAAGATTTTCATTTTTAAAATACGTACACTTTCGGCACCATTTTTATTGCGTAAAATCATCTTCATATCAGCCTGGCTATCAGCAAAGCCGGTATCGCGACGATCGACTTCCATAATAATTTGCAAACCTTGTTCTTGTGCAGTTAAAGCAAGAGCTTGTACAGTGAACAAAGCCAAAAAAGAAAATATAATTAATCTGCTCATTTTTTTATCCAAATTTATTAAAGGGCAGTTCTATTAATTCATGCCTGGCATCTATACGCTTAAAATATTCGATAACTTCGTAGAAAATCTTGTTAATAG
>CAZDMC010000079.1:0-7659 GCA_964506335.1 uncultured Methylomarinum sp.
TTCTCTCTGGCCTCTTCCTCACCGATCCCTAAAATTTCAAACACTTTAGATTGCATATCCGTTTTATTAATACGAATCGAGCCACCGCCTAGTTCAGTTCCGTTTAGAATTAAATCGTAAGCGCGTGACAAGGCTTTTCCGGGATTAGCTTCAAGTTCTTCAATTGAACAACTCGGTGCAGTAAAAGGATGGTGAATAGCATTGAAACGCTGATTTTTTTCATCCCAGTCAAACATGGGGAAATCAATCAACCACAAGGGTGCCCACTCCGCATTCAATAATCCACGATCCAGACCAATTTTGACTCTTAAAGCACCCATCGCTTCATTCACAATATTGCTTTTATCAGCCCCAAAGAAAATCAAGTCCCCTGTTTTTGCATCCGTTTTAGTCAGTACACTTTCCCAAACCTCTGCCGGCGCATATTTAACAATAGGTGATTGCAAACCTTCCAAACCACCGTCCCTATCATTTACTTTAATATAAGCTAGGCCTCTTGCGCCATAAATACTGACGTATTTGGTTAATCCATCAATTTCTTTTCGTGTCAAATCCGAGCCATTGGGAATTTTTAAAGCCACCACACGGCCATTTTCATCATTTGCAGGGCCTGAGAATACTTTGAAATCTACCGCTTTCATTTCTTCGGCAATATCCACCAACTCCAGCGGAATACGCAAATCAGGTTTATCTGAACCAAAACGTCTCATCGCTTCCTGATAGGTCATTATCGGGAATTTATCCCCCAGATCAACATCAATCACCTCGGAAAAGAGCTTGCGCATCATTTCTTCTGTGATTGCCATGATATCTTCTTCGTTCATGAATGATGTTTCAATATCCAGCTGAGTAAATTCGGGCTGTCTATCTGCCCGTAAATCTTCATCTCGAAAACAACGCACAATTTGATAATATTTATCCATACCGGCAATCATCAACAGCTGTTTATACAACTGCGGAGATTGTGGCAAAGCAAAAAAAGCATTCTCATGGGTACGGCTAGGCACAATATAATCTCGTGCACCTTCAGGTGTTGCTTTGGTCAAAATAGGCGTTTCAATTTCAAAAAATGCTTCCTCATCCAGAAAATTACGCAAGTATCGCGTTACATCCCTGCGTACTCGCATTTTCTGTTGCATTTCAGTACGACGAAGATCAATATAGCGATAACGCAAGCGCATTTCTTCGTTAACTTCAATCTCACTTTCAATCGGAAAAGGCGGTGTCTCAGATTCGTTAAGCACTTCAATATGACTGACCAGCACCTCCACTTCTCCGGTTTTCATATTCGAATTAATAGTACCTTCCAGACGATCCCTGACTATGCCTTCAACTCTTAATACATATTCACTACGCACACTTTCTGCAATCGCAAAGGTTTCTGCCGCATCGGGATTAAAAACCACCTGCACTAAACCTTCACGATCTCTAAGATCTATAAAAATTACCCCGCCATGATCTCGACGACGATGAACCCAACCACATAATGCAACGGTTTCACCTAATTGTTGTTTATTTATTACTCCGCACATGTGCGTCCGCATAGTTTCTCTCTATTAAAATGTAGTGTAGAGTGGATTAACAATAGCGTAATCCACCATTTGAATGCCTGTCGGATTACGCTGTCGCTTATCCAGCTTACATTAATTAGTGGCTACAACTGCTATCTCCAGTCGATTTTTTAGGCTCTGCTTTAGTAGCGTCAGGGTCTTTTTTCTTGGCACCGCCTTTAAAATCGGTTTCATACCAGCCATTGCCTTTTAATCTAAAACCTGCCGCTGAAATTTTTTTCTTTAACTCCGGCTTATTACATGCCGGACATTCAACTAACGGCTCGGCACTCATTTTTTGTAATGCTTCATGCTCGTTTCCACAAGCCTGACATTGATATTCATAAATAGGCACAGCACACTCCAAATCTAAAACAACTCTATTAATGAGGGCTAAAATTCATTTTTTCAAGCACCTTGCTATAGAATATAGCTAACTATTCTAATTGAAAACTGAAAAACCTATGGATAAATTAACGCTGACCCAGCCCGATGACTGGCATTTACATGTAAGAAAGGGTGAAATTATGAAAACGGTCATCGCACATACCGCTAAACAGTTTGCCAGAGCCATTATTATGCCTAATTTAAACCCTCCTGTTACCACAGTAGCTGAGGCTTTAGAATACCATTCAGAAATATGCCATGCTGTTCCTGCCGAGTCAAATTTCAAGCCATTAATGACTTTATATTTAACCCCCACCACCACAATTGCTGAAGTAAAAAAAGCCGCGGCATCAGAACACATCTACGCCTTTAAGCTTTATCCAGCCGGTGTTACCACTAATTCAGACGCAGGTGTTAATGATCTTAAAAGCATTTACCCTATTCTAGAAGCTATGCAACAAGTTGATATTCCCTTATTGATTCATGGTGAAGTTACTGATAATAACTGCGATATTTTTGACCGCGAAAAAGTGTTTATAGCATCCAGTCTGGCTGATATCGTCAACACTTTTCCTGATCTGCGTATAGTAGTGGAACATATCACCACGCAAGAAGCTGTGGATTTTGTTTTATCCGCATCGAATAAAGTGGCCGCCACTATTACACCTCAACATTTAATGTTTAACCGAAATGCCATACTTGCCGGGGGTATTCGTCCTCACCATTATTGCCTGCCTATTTTAAAACGCGAACGGCACCGCCTGGCATTAGTAAAAGCTGCCATCAGTGGCAATCCTAAATTTTTTCTAGGCACAGATAGCGCACCGCATTTAACAGGTGCTAAAGAAAACAGCTGTGGTTGCGCCGGTTGTTATAGTGCCTATGGCGCATTAGAACTTTATGCTGAAGTTTTTGAAAAAGAAAATGCACTGGATAAACTGGAAGGCTTTGCCAGTTTTTTTGGTGCTGATTTTTATCAATTACCCAGAAATAGCAAAACCGTGACCCTGCAAAAACAAGCATGGACAGTGCCTAGCAGTTATTTTGTCAATAATGAGACGATTACACCCTTAAAAGCTAATGAAGTTTTATTATGGAAATTTTTAGGATAATTTTCTTATTTCTGCAACGGCTTACACCAAATCATCAATATCTACAGCCAATGATTCAGCAATAGCTTTAATGACAATGACAGTGCCTATTCGCTTGTTTGTTTCAATTTGACCTATATAAGATTGCGCTAGACCTGTTTTTTTTGCCAATACTGCCTGTGTCATTGCTCTATATTCACGCCAGACCTTAATTTTGTTATCTCCATTAATCAATCGACTGACTACAGCACCAGGAATAGTTTCCTCATCACTACTAATCGCTTGATCAAAAGCGATAATATCATCGTGATTTTCTGCTTTACTCAATAAAACATGATAATCCTCAACAGGAATGACAGCATATTCAGCTTGTCCTTTATTTTCTATAAATTGCACATTCATTTGTAAATATCCCCTCTTCAGCCAATTTTAACAACTTCAATAACTAACATATCCTCTAATACTCTATACAATGCTCGGTAAGCGCCTATACGCAAACGGAAACCCATTCTGTTTTCTAGTTTTTTAATATCCATATTTTCATTACCCTCATTCTTAGCCAATTGCTCAAACGCAGCCAAAAATTGATAGGCTGTTTTTTTTGGCATACGGGCAAGCACTTTGGTAGCTGATTTTTTATACTGAATGTTATACACAAGCCAATTATCCCAGGATTATAGCATAATGCTATTAAAATATAATAACAATTATACCTCCTCTTTCACATTTAACATTCTATGAACCCCCTGTCTCCTTTTCAAAAACATCATCATTAAAAATAGTAGCTGCAATGACAGCTACCGGCCCTACAATCAGATTAAGCACGGGAATGGATAAACCCAGAACAGTTAATCCACCAAAACTTAATACGCCCCATCTTCTGCTTTTTGCCTGCTGTTTTTGTTGGTCAAATAATAAGCCCTGATTTTCCAGAGGGTAAGCCATAAATTCCAGTCCCATGCCCCAGGCACTAAATAATACCCAGATCAAAGGCGCTATTAAATTTATCCCCGGAATAATAAATAAAATGAGCACAGGCAACATACGGCTGACTAAATAGCCAAAACGCTTTAATTCAGACACAAGCACCTGCCTGACAGGCAGTTCTTTAATTGAATGCGATTGCCCAGAAATAAGCAACCCTGTTTTAGCGGCTAATTGACTATAAAAAGGTGCAGCAATAATATTTGCCAGTAAAGTAAAAGTAAAAAAACCAATCACTGAAAAACTAATAAAAAATAGCGGCCAGATTAACCACTCCAGCCAGGATAGCCAGGCAGGAATTGACTGGCTAATTAAAGCCGAGATATAAAAATAGCCTAATGCTAAAGCAATACTATATAAAACCAGATTAATCAAAATAGGAATCACTATAAATTTGCGTAATTGTGGGCTGCCCAGTAACTTTAAGCCCTGTATTAGGCATTTGACCGCATAGACAGGGTTATTCATTTCCCATTCCTTAAATGTCTTAGCCCTTTTTTTGCAGGATTCATAACAACTCCTTTTTCTGTAACAATAGCCGTGATTAATTCTGCTGGAGTAATATCAAAAACAGGATTCCAGGCACTGACTAATGAACCGTCATTGCTATAACAGGGCGCTAAAAGTTCATTCGGGTTTCGTTGTTCAATAGTAATCCCCTCCCCTGTCTCTCTATTAAAATCGACCGTAGACAAGGGTGCGACCACCATAAATTTCACGCCATGCTGTTTTGCTAAAACAGCCAGTGAATAAGTACCAATTTTATTGGCTACATCGCCATTGCTAGCAATTCTGTCAGCGCCTACAATAATCCAATCCAACTGGCCCGATTTCATTAACCAGGCAGCGGCTGAATCGGCTATTAAAGTCACAGGAATATGATCTTGTGCTAACTCCCAGGCCGTTAATCTGGCACCTTGCAACCAGGGCCGCGTTTCGCCTGCATAAACCGTATTTAGCCCTCGTTTATAAGCACTTCTAATAACACCTAAAGCAGTTCCATAACCTCCCGTTGCCAAGGCTCCTGCATTGCAATGCGTCATTACAGTTTTCGCACCTGCTAACAGATCAGCGCCTAATTCGCCCATGATTTTATTAGCTTTTATATCATCCACATGAATTTGTTCTGCTTTTTTTCTGACCTGTTGCACAGGGTTTTCCCTGTTTTTCTGTAACACCTCTTGCATAAGCTGCAAAGCCCAAAATAAATTCACTGCCGTCGGCCGAGAATCAGCCAGTTCTTGCATATCAACTTCGACTTTTTTGAGCCAATCGGCAGAAGTTTCACAATAATGCTGCTGCACTGACAATACCACGCCATAAGCGGCAGCAATACCAATGACCGGCGCACCTCTAACACGCATACTACGAATTGATTGCGCGACGCCAATGGCATCAGTATATTCATCATATCGGATAGTTTCCGGTAAAATACGTTGATCTAATACTTTTAAAGTACGCCCTGTCCATTCCAGTGCGTGTACCTTTAATTCATTCTTTATCATGGTTTCTGTATCAATACGCTTATTTAACTCAATCAGGTTTAACTCAGTCAGGAAAAAATTATGGCAATCGTCGACTTACTCATTCATGCACGCTGGATTATACCTGTTGAACCTCAATCAGTAACCCTTGAAAATCATGCCCTGATTATTAATAAGGGCAAAATTATTGATTTACTCTCTAGCGACCAGGCTGAACAAAAATATCAGGCAAATACGGTAGAAAAACTGCTCGATCACGCCTTAATCCCGGGGCTAATTAATAGCCATACTCACGCCTGCATGTCATTGATGAGAGGTATTGCAGATGACCTGCCATTAATGGACTGGTTACAAAACCATATTTGGCCCTTAGAACAAAAATGGCTCAGTGAAAGGTATGTTAAAGATGGTACTGACCTGGCTATAGCAGAAATGATCAGAGGCGGTACTACCTGTTTTAATGATATGTATTTTTTTCCAGAAGTTACTGCAAAAAGAGCGATTAAGCAGGGTATTCGTGCCAGCATCGGCTTGATATTAATTGAATTTCCCAGTGCCTGGGCAAAAAATAGTGATGAGTATTTGCAAAAAGGGCTGGCCTTATATCAACAATTTCATCAGCACCCCTTAATTACTACTGCATTTGCACCTCATGCACCTTACACTGTTTCAGATGAATCTTTAATTAAAATTCGACAGTTAGCAAAACAACATCAATTACCCATTCACATGCATTTGCATGAAACCTCGCATGAAATTCAGCAACAACAAGAAGAAACTCAACAAACTCCCTTGCAACGACTGCATCAATTAGATTTACTCAATCGCTCATTTATGGCTGTACACATGACTCAATTAACCGATGAAAATATTAGTCTGGTGGCAGAAACCGGCGCACATATTATCCATTGCCCAGAATCCAATTTAAAATTAGCCAGTGGATTCTGCCCCGTTGCTCAATGCCTGGATGCAGGTATTAATGTTGCCTTAGGCACTGACGGCGCAGCCAGCAATAATGACCTGGATATGTTTGGCGAAATGCGAACAGCGGCCTTATTAGCTAAAGGGGTTTCGGGTAATGCCAGTGCTGTTCCAGCCGTAACAGCACTTGAAATGGCCACAATAAATGGCGCAAAAGCCTTAGGAATAGCCAATGAAACAGGATCTTTAGTAACGGGTAAAGCAGCGGATGTTATTGCTATCGACCTCAGTCCATTAGAAACGCAGCCGGTTTATGATCCTGTATCCCAAATCGTTTATGCCGCAAACCGGCAGCAAGTCAGCGATGTCTGGATTGCAGGAAAACAACGGTTAAAACAAACGAAGTTAACCGGTATTAATACAGATGATTTAAAAATAAAAATTATTGAATGGCAGGCCCGTTTGAAAACAACTTAGCTTGTTTGTACAGGAGTAAAGAGTATAGAATAAAAATCATTTTAGAATCACACTGAAACCATGCTACCTAATGACAAATAAAGAACCAGCATTATCCCATATTTTCCAGGATTTCTTTACGGTTGAGCTTGCCAAAACTTTAGAACAAAAACGAAAAGCATACAGTTTAAGGTACCGCATTTACTGTGATGAATTTAGCTATAAGTTTGCTAATGAGTTTACTGACCAAGAAGAAAAAGATGAATATGATGACTTTTCCTTGCATTGTTTAATAATGCATAAAAAAAGTGGTTTGCCAGCAGCTTGCGTACGCTTAGTTCCGGCATTTGATGATAAAAACAGAGCTATAGAATTACCGCTAGAAACACATTGTAAAGAGCATCTGAATCATCAATATATTAGTAGTTTAAAGCTGGATAGACATACAGTATGTGAAATATCAAGACTGGCTGTTGATAAACCATTTAGGCAACGCATGGGGGAAGAGCTCACTCGTTTTGGTGAAATACAGGCATTTGATTGTACTCAACAAGAACAGCGGCCATTTTCATTAATAGCCATTGCTGCATTTCTGGCAGCCACTGCTTTAACCGATATCAGTGGTAAAACCAATGTATTCGTCATGCTGGAACCTTTTTTACCCAGAATATTAAAACGCTCTGGTATAGTTTTTAACAAGGCAGGATTTGATACGAATTATCGAGGCATCAGAGCGCCTTATTTTATTCAAACTCAGTCGGCTCTGGATAATATGCATGACGATTT
>CAZDMC010000080.1:0-7593 GCA_964506335.1 uncultured Methylomarinum sp.
TTAAAGATGAAATACGATTATTAATATATTTTGAGCGATCACGCCAATAGCCGATTTCAACACCGGGTGGTATGGTGCTTTGAGCATGTTCAAGATATTCTTTGACTTGTCTGGAAATTTCCAGAGCATCCTGATTACCGAGTCGGTATACTTCAATCATCACCGACGGTACACCGTTGTATCGGGACAATATCGGTAAATCGACAAAGCCATCTTTAATTTCTGCGATATCGCCAATACGCAGTCGGGTTCCATCCGAACGGGTTTTTATTACCACATTGGCAAAATCAGCACCCTTATAGAGCTGGCCTTTAGTGCGCACTAAAAATTCATGGTCACCTGCTTGAATGGCTCCTGCAGGAAGATCAATAGATGAACGCCGGATAGCTTCGGCTAAATCAGCAAAGCCCAATTCATATTTGCGTAACTGTTGCTCTGAGGCTTCAATGGAAATTTCAAAAGGACGAATGCCAGTAATATCAACTTGAGTAATACCTGGCAAGGCTGTGATTTCATCACGAACACGTTTACCCAGTGTTCTTAATTCAGTTTCTGGCAGATCACCACTGACTGAGACACTAATGACTTCAAATCGTCTCGATATTACCCCGACTTCCAGGTCTTCTAGCTGATCAGGAAGACCGCGAATAAGGTCAACTCTGGATTGAATATCGCTCATTACTTCTCGATATTCAAAACCATCTGCTGTTTGCATGGTGACAGAGCCTGAACCTTCACCGGCTGTGCTGCGCAGCTCTGTAATGCCAGGGAGATCATAAATAGCTTCTTCAATACGGGTAACCACTGATTTTTCTATATCTTCGGGTGTCCCTCCGGGATAGGAGAACTTGACAAATAATCGGCTACGTTCATATTGTGGTGAGGATTCTACGGGTACCATTGTCAGCATCACAAATAATCCACTGAGCACAATAATTCCCATTAAAAGGTTGCTGGCAACCCGATTTTTTGCAAACCAGACGATCATGGTATTCATCTTTAGTGCTGGCTATATTCAGGTTTTTGCCATGTTTGTTGCTTGTCACTATTTGGCTTGTGTTTAGCGCTATGTTCCGGTTTTGCAGTATCTGAAGCCAGTCTGACTTTGACATTATTGGCAGCAAAAGGCACATAAGTTGTACATAATTTCTCATCCTCGGCTAAGCCATTTTTAATGATTAATTCATTTTGCGTTTCCCATAAAACCTTGATGGTTTTACGCTGTAAGCGACTGTCTTTATCTACAATCATAATGGTGTCGTTTCCCTGAACAGCAGATCGCGGTATGGCATAGACATCATTCAGTATTCGCCCTTTGATTTCTGCTTTAACAAATTGACCAATTTCCAGAGGTGGTCTGTCTTCGTTATTACGCTGATAGGGATTATCGACTTGAACAATGACAAAGACCTGTCTTGTTGCTCTGTCCACACTGCCTTCAGTGCGTATTACCCGCCCTTTCCAGGTATGTTCCTTGCCGCCTATTGTGGCGCTAATAGTCGCTTCGGGGCCAATGTATTGCTGGTTTGATTCGCCACGATAAGCCCTGGGTAAATCAATCATGCCGCGCTGTTTTTCGGTTATCGGCAAACGAATTTCAACATAATCTATAGCAAATATTTTGACCAAAGGGTTCCCGGGTGAAACATACTGCCCTATATCCACAAATTGTTCTAGAACGCGTCCGGCATAGGGAGCCTTTATCTGGGTACGCTGTAAATTAAGTCTGGCTTTTTGTAACTGTGCCTGAGCTGATTCAGTCATTGCCTTGGCACGTTCCAGTTGTGGTTTATGTAATACTAAATCCGAAGGTTTTCCAGTGCGTCCTAATCTTTTCCAGTTTTCTGCTGCCTGTTGAGCCTGCGCCTTTTCTTCCTGAAAATTAAATTTTGCTTCTGCCAGCATGGCATGAGCCGATTTGATGTCCAGCGTGTAATCTATCGAATCAATGCTGAGTAATAAATCGCCCTGTTCAAAAAAGCCACCGGGTCTGAAATTTGCTGAAACTTTAGTAACTTCTCCAGAAACACGCGGTATTAACGTGGTGCTTGTTCTCGGCTCAACCGTTCCTTGAGTGTGGATCAAGACAGGAAATTGCTGCGCCTGTAGTTTAACCGCTTCTACCGTCAGAGTCTTGGGCTGAGACGGTCTGCGTTCGGTCGCTGGTTTATTGATAAAAATGAGTGCCGCAATTAAAAGCCCCAATCCAATCACTAGCAGGGGTAACAGTTGTTTGATTAATTTCATTTTACGTTTGGATTAAGTACGGGGCCGCCCAGAGCCAGATAAAGATTGACTCTGTTGTTTAAGCGTTGTCTACGCATATCAAGCAGTCTATTTTCGGAATCAAAAGCACGACGTTGTGCTTCCAGCAAGGTAATGATGTCGGTTAAACCGACCAGATAATCTTCTTCAGCCAGGCGTTCAGCTTCCCTCGCTTCTTCAACTTCAGCAATTAATAATTGTTGTTGATTAAGCAATCGTTTATCCGTTGCCAGGGTGATTTCTACTTCCTGAAATGCTTGTAGTACCACTTGTGCATAATTGGCTGCGGCTTGTTTAACCCGTGCTTCGGCCTGACTGCGTTCGGCAAAAAGTTGTGCGCCATGAAACAAAGGTTGAGAGAGATTACCAACAATATTCCAGATTAAAAACTCAGGATTAAAAATCTCTTGCAATTTTTGCGTACTGGTGCCTCCGCTACCACTTATTTGAATGGTAGGCAGCATGTTTTTTCTGGCTTTTAACATGCGCTGGTCGCTTGCAAAAAATCGTTGTGCGGCTGAAATAATGTCGGGTCTGCGTTCTAATAATGTTGATGGAACACTATTGGGTAAAGGTTTTGAGACTTCAGGGAGTTGATTCGGTAATACCAGACTAGCTGAAGGATAGCGACCTAATAATGCCTCCACTATCCGGGTGGTTTCATCCTGGACTTTGAGAAAATTTTGTTTGCGCCCTTGGGCGTTGATTAAGTTAGTTCGCGCTAGGCGTACATCAAGTGCTTTGTAGATTCCACGATCATAACCTCGGTCGATGATTTCAAGGGCATTTTTGAAACTGTGGATGGTTTTATCTGCCAGCCGCACTTGTTGACTGGCAACAATGGCATCAAACCAGGTTTTGCTGATATTGGCGGCTAATGATAATTCAGCCGCAAACAAATCAGATTCTGATGCTGTTTTTTCATGTTCAGTGGCTTCCAGCTCGTTGCCTAATTTATACCATAGATCAATTTCCCATAAAAAATCCAGCGAAAAACCCACATTGTTGGTTCGGCTGGAAGAAACCGAAAATCCTGCCGCATTATTACGCTGAGTCCTGCTAGCTCTTATTCCTGAATTAATTTGAGGCCAAAAGGAGGAGGCTGAAATCCAGGTTTGATTTTCTGCTATGGCAATGCCAGCAATTAAACTTTGAAGCCCCGGATTATTGGTAAAAGCCTCTTCGACCAAAGTATTGAGTTGAGGGGTTGAAAATTCATCTAGCCAGGGGCCAACCGAATTCTGGTTTTGTGTGGGCTCTGTTGTCCATTGTTCCGGTATGGGAACTGTTTCTGGGTGGCTATTAGTGGCACTAAAATAACTGCATCCCGAAAGTGTCAAACTGATGGATAACAGCAATGAAGCTATTTTAAAAAAGCTAAAAGGTTGTCTTATTGTATTTTGACTTGTTCCAACACCATCCATTTTATTTTTATCTATTTTTCTCGACATAAAATTTTCGGCTAAAGCTAAGCCAGTCATTCAGAATCATATAATTAACAGGGACTAATAACAAGGTAATAAAGGTGGCAAAAAGAATACCAAATCCTAGTGAAACAGCCATTGGAATTAAAAATTGAGCCTGAACATTTTGTTCAAACATTAACGGCAATAAACCAGCAAAAGTGGTTAGAGAAGTCAGTATTATGGGACGGAAACGAGCGACTCCAGCTCCGATTATCGCATTTTGTAAAGTGTCCCCTGCCAGTTTTTTACGATTAATAAAGTCAACTAGAACCAGGCTGTCGTTAACGACTATACCGATCAAAGCCACCATACCCAGAATACTATTGATGGTCAAATCCATCCCTAATATTAAATGACCCGCCACAGCGCCGAGAAGACCGAATGGAATAGCGGACATAACAATGAGAGGCTGGCTGTATGATCGAAATGGAATTGCCAGCATGGCATAAATACCCACCAGGGCTAACAAGGCACCAGCAATAACACTGGTAAAGGATTCGGTTTGTTCCTGAGCTTCTCCTTTTAAACTGTATTGTATGCCGGGATAGGTGCTCAAGGTGTTTTTTAACCAGATGGACAGATCCCGTTTTAACACTTCCATCTGCACGGTTTTTTTATTGACATCTGCGGTAATATTCAAGGTTCGAAACCGATCTGTTCTATTAATAGTAGCGGCACTTCGCAGGGTTATTATATGGGCGACATCCATAAAAGGGACTTCTGTGCCATTGGGCGTGCGGATATACATTCGCTTTAAATTTGCCAATGATTGCCGTTCTGCTATAGGATAACGCACGACAATTCTTACCTCATCCCGTCCTCGTTGTATGCGTTGCGCTTCGTGACCTAGAAATGCTTGCCGGACTTGTCGTGACAGATCATCCAGGGTAATACCCAAGAGCTCAGCTTCAGGTTTGATACTGAGTTGCAACTCTTGTTTTCCGGCTTCATAATTATCAGAAATATCAAATAATCCGGGGAAACCACTCAAATAAGATTGAATCTGACTGGAGAGTTCGGTTAATTCAGCAAAATTCTGCCCTTTTAATTCTATATCCAGAGGCATTCCGCCGTGACGAATATGCCCTACAAAACTGATACTTTCTGCACCAGGAATGGAACCAATCATACCCCGCCATTCTTTGGCCAGCTGTTGACTGCTCACCTCCAGAGTGCGAATTTCAGGCGGAACAATTTGAAACATGACTCGGCCTATATGGGATTGAGGGTTACTGCTTCCTCCGGTACTGCCAACAGAACTAAAAATGGCGGTAATAATGCTTTTTTGGGTAGCCGGGTCTATATATTTTTGTTGTAAGCGTTCGGCCGCTTTCGCCATCTGTTTTATATGTTTTTCAGTCACCTCAAACGGTGTCCCCACAGGCATGGTCAATGAGCCTCGTGCGGTATCGCTTTGTGTTCTAGGGAAAAAGGTAAAGCCAACACGGCCACTGCCAATTAGGCTGACTAAAATGATTGCCATCGAGATAAATAGAGATAAAGACAAATAAGGGCGCTGGATTGTTTTTTCTAGTATTGGTCTATAGACATTTTCAATAGCCTTTTCCAGGTTATCTGCAAACCAGCTTTGCCAGCGACTTAATAAATGTTGATCAGCTTCATTATGCAGACGGATATTTTTAAGATGGGCAGGCAGGATAAATTTCGATTCAATAAATGAAAACAAAAGCACAGAGATCACAATAATGGGTACCACATTAAAGATTCTACTCAATGGTCCGCCACTGTTCATCATCAATCCGTAAAAAGCGATTACTGTAGTGAGCATACCGAAAGTTACCGGAACTGCTACATCCTGAGTGCCTTTGATTACAGCCGTTACCGAGTCAGGATCTATCCCTTGTCGCAGGCGAGCGTAAATACTTTCACCGGTTACAATGGCATCGTCAACCACCAGACCTAGCACCATGATGAAGGCGCCGACACTGATATAATTAATACTAACGCCCATAATCGGCATTATTGCAAAGGAACCAATAATGGCAACAGGGATACCGAGGGATACCCATAGTGCAATCGATAGACGTAAAAACAGCGTTAATACAATAAAAATAAGTATCATGCTTTGAACCGCACTGGTCAGTAAGGTCGTCAATCTTATTTTTATAGATTTCGCTTTATCTCGCCAGTAAGTCAGTTTAACGCCGGGTGGCATACTGCTCTGCTTATCTTCAATGTATTGTTTGACTAATCTGGAAATGTCGATAACACTTTGATTACCTGCCCTAAATACTTCAATTTTTACACTGCGCTGCTGATTATAGGATATGGCCAGGGGTTCTTCTTCAAAACCATCAACAACCGTTGCTATATCGCCCAGTCGCAAGTGGCTTCCATCTGCACTCGGTATCAGGATAATATCTTCAAAATCAGATTTTACATAAGCCTGACCTTTGGTGCGTAATAGTAATTCTCCTCCGGGTGATTTAACCACACCTGCCGGAGAATTAAACGATGAACGATTAATAGTTTGAGCAATGCTATCCAAAGTTAAGCCATAGCGTTGCAGGTTTTTTTCTGAGACTTCAATAGCAATTTCATAGGGTCTAACCGAGGTCAATTGAGCCAGTGAAATACCAGGTAGACTAGCAATATCATCCCTTACCCATTCGCCAATTTTTCGTAATTCAGTTTCTGGTATATCAGCAGCAACAATAACACTGATCACTTCCCAGCGCCTTTGAGCAACAGTTACCACCGGTTTTTTACTATCATCAGGAAAGGTATCAATGGTATCAATACGTGCTTTTATATCTTCTGCCAGTTCACGCGGATCATAATTTTCACGCACTTCAAAGATGATTGTCGCATTGCTTTCAATGGCTTGTGAACTAATGTTTTTTATGGCTTCCAGGTCTTGAGTCACTTCCTCAATACGAATAATGATGCTTTCTTCTATTTCCTCAGGCGTAGCGCCACGGTAGGCCATTGTTACGCTGACAGAATCCATCTGTGAAGCAGGGTGGGCTTCGACAATGATTTTTCCTATTGAAGCCATGCCCCATAATAAGATAGCAATCATCAAAAGATTGGCTGCAATACTATTATGGGTAAACCAGCTGATAAGGCTATTCATTTAGGAGCATTCGAAAAAAATGGATAAGTGAGTTTTTGATGCGTCAAAATTTTGTAGGTGAAATTTATTGAATATGATGTGTCAACATTTTTCGGGATAATCATTTAAGTTGCTTTCAGAACCCGATAATAAAAGATTTTGCAAGGCCAGGCGTTTAGCCACTGACCATTGCTCAAAATGCCCACCATAACAAGCGATTATCTGTTGTGCTCTGTTAGCTGTCATCATATTCGGATCTCTTGGGCGGTGACTTCCTGTTGATTCAATTGGCGGCTTCCTGATTGCTCAGTCCATTGTAAGCGCATAAAGTGATTACACTACATTGCCTTTTTAATGCCTGTATTTGCTGCTGAAAATCCGCTTGTGCTTCATATAAATTTTCTTCTGCATAAGTAGAACTAGTAATCGCATGTTTCTGTTCATTCAGTGAACCCGTTTTACGCTTTCGTAGCGTGTCAATGTACAGGTTATAGCTGACACGTAAATAGCCAGGCTTTGGGAGAAATGTCTTGATCTTGCCATTCAGGTGCTTTATTCCATAAGCGAATAAACGCATCCTGGGTAATATCTTCAGCATCTTCTGCCAGATACTGTTTATTAAAGTTGACAACTTCAGCCAGATAACGCCAAGTTCACCAGCTTGTCTGGTGGAACTTTTGGTTATAAAACTTGGGAAAAGCGTCGTAATTACTTTTCCTCTCAATCGTTTTAATTTATCTTGTGTTGTTTTAGGTTAAGTAATTTCGCTTGTGTTGTTTCTAAAAC
>CAZDMC010000081.1:0-7423 GCA_964506335.1 uncultured Methylomarinum sp.
TGTGCGCGGACGGAGCGCAGAAACCGGAGTTTACATGGAGTAAATGAGGATTTCGGGCACCACCCAAGCGCAATTGACAGTGGTGTAGGAGATCTTGAACAGGTTCTAAGCTGAATCTGTGACTTTAATATACTCTCCACGCTTGGGAATATCCCACCCAAGCACATAGATTGTTGCGATGGGTGTTGTTGTAAGGCATTCAACTATATTAATATTATGGCTTATTTATGCCTAGCCCCATCACAACAATCTATGCACTTGAATGGGTATTCTCAAACATGAAGAGTATACAGATGGATTTTAATGCCTGAAACTCGCAATAATGAACTTATCGCATTTGTAGAAACAATGCCTGCTTTTCCAAAAAGCGTACAGAGAGTTATGCAATTAACGGCTGATGTTAATGCATCGGCTAAAGAATTAGTTCAGGTGATTGAAAGTGACCCGGTGATGACTGTTAAAATTTTAAAGGTCATTAATTCTGCCTTTTATGGACTGCCACAAAAAATCACATCCATTCAAAGAGCAGTAGTCCATATAGGTTTTAATACTATTAAAAACCTGGCGCTGAGTGTTGCAGCCATAGGTGTTTTAAATCCCCACAATAAAGCAGATTTTGATACCCATCATTTTCTGCTGCATTCTTTAACAACGGCATCTATTTGCAGGATGTTGGCAGAAAAGCTTGCTATACCTCGATCAGAATGCAGTGATTTTTTTGTTGCGGGTCTACTGCATGATTTTGGAAAAATTGTTTTTGCTGAATTTGATCCGGAAAATTTTAAACGGGCTTTGCAAAAAAGCGCAAAACAAAATATAGCATTGCATCTAACAGAAATTGAATTTATCGGCTTAAGCCATGCTCAGGCAGGTCGATTATTTACCAAAACCTGGGGCTTTGATGAAGCACTAATTGATGCTATTGCCCATCACCATGAAACCAAAATGCATAGTGTTCTAAAAGATTGTGTGTCAACGGCCAATCAAATCAGTAAAAAAATGCAATTTGGCTTTTCTGGCAATCCCATTATAGAAGAGTCTCCTGATCAAATTATTGCGAGATTTGAGTTAACACTGGAAGACTTAATCAACACCTTGGGTGATTTATCTGCTGTCAAAACAGATGCCCTTTCTTTCATTCATTCATAAAGGACTGACAATGAAATTCAAATTTTGGGGTGTCAGGGGCTCCATAGCAACACCGGGAGCTGCGACTGTTAACTATGGTGGAAATACAACGTGTATTGAAATCAGAACCGATAATGATGATTTAATTATTTTAGATGCCGGCACTGGCATTCATATGCTGGGGCAGCAATTACAGCAACAACTTCCGGTAACAGCACATGTTTTTATAACACATACCCATTGGGATCATATACAGGGTCTGCCTTTTTTCTCCCCTATTTTTATGGCAGGAAACCAGGTAAAAATTTATGGTGGTTTAGATCCGGTGACTCATGAAGGGATAAAACGTGCATTAGCTATACAATTACAATACAGTTATTTTCCCATTCGTGAAGCAGAACTCAAGGCTGACATTGAATATAACACCATCAGGCCGAGTGAAACTATTAGTATTGGAGATGCAAAAGTAACGGCGACGCTACTCAGCCACCCGGTACTTAATTTTGGTTACCGAATTGAATGTGATAATCAAACACTCTTTTTTACTGGGGATTATGAACCTTTGTACAATATTTATCAGGCAGAAGATACTGAATTCGATGCCTACCAATTATTTATAGAGGCTAAATTAAAAGAGGTCACATTGGCTATGAAAGATGTTGATGCACTCATTATGGACTCATCATATACTTCGGAAGAATACCAGACTAAACAGGGCTGGGGACATGGCACTTATGATTTATCAATAAAACATGCTGCGCTGGCCAAAGCGAAAAAATTATTTTTGACACATCATGAGCCGACTAGAACCGATCAACAACTGGACAATATTCATCAGCAGCTAATAAAAAACAATCCTGATATTGATTATGAAATTATTATGGCTAAAGAAGGGATTGAAAATTTAATTTAAGGAGTAAAGCCAAACCATTGATCAAGGACTGCATGAATCTCATCAACGCCTGTTTTTTTTAAAGAAGAGAACAGCTGCAAAGAGACAATAATATCAAATTCTGATAACTGTTTTTGTACACTGAGTAAAGTATTTTTTGCTGCTCCGAAATTTAATTTATCTGCTTTCGTTAGTAAAATATGTAAGGGGAGGCGGCTGTGTTTGCACCATTCAATCATTTGCATATCAAATTCAGTCAGTGGGTGTCTGACATCCATCACTAATACAATGCCACACAGAGCATTGCGCTTATGCAAATAGTTTTCCATCATCTGATGCCATTTCTTCTTTACGCTTAAAGGTACTTTCGCATAACCATAACCTGGCAGGTCAACAAATTTTCGCTGTTCATCTATTTCAAAAAAATTAAGCAACTGAGTCCTCCCAGGCGTTTTGCTAATGCGTGCCAATGCTTTTTGTCGAGTTAAGGTATTAATTGCACTGGACTTTCCCGCATTTGAACGACCCGCAAAAGCAACTTCTTTTCCTTGATCTTCGGGTGCGTCAATGAGTTTAGGAGCGCTATTGATAAATTTAGCCTGATGGTAAACTGGATTCATCGTTATCTCGCGATTAAGGTATAATTCAGTTATTATATACTTCACACGGTAAGGACTGCGTGTTTTCTAGCTTGATTTTGTTGATAGCAAGTTAGTTCATATGCATTCTTTAAGGCAGCTCTATTAATTCTGGCTGAGCAGGTATGCGTTTAAAATGGTTGAGAACAAGATTTTCAACGATGTTATCGAATATTTTAAGCGTATAAATGCCGGTCACCAATTAATAGATCTGCCCTTTATTACTGGCTACTCCATTTACACTGACTCCTTAAGAGGACTATGATGATCAAAAAACTGCTTGCTTTACCTGTTATTCTGGCCTTTTTAATGATGCCAACGCTAGTTTATGCACAAGGCAATATTTCAGATGGAGCAGCCAAAGCAGCCAATTGTTCAAGCTGCCATGGTGAAGAGGGTAATAGCATAGTGCCTAGATTTCCAAAGCTTGCTGGACAACATGCCTCTTATTTATTTAGACAATTAAGAGATTTTAAGGACGGGGAAAGAAATGAACCGATGATGGCGGCTTTAGCAGGGGCGTTAGATGAACAATCTATGCAAGATATAGCGGCTTATTATGCGTCAAAATCAATTTCAGCCAACCAGGCACCTGTTTTATTTTCTGACGACGATGATGATGATGATGATGAGGAAGATTCTACTGAAAACAACGAAGAACAGTTAAAAGAACTATTGGCTTTAGGTAGCAATTTATATCGCAATGGTAATATAGATTCTAATGTTTCCGCTTGCATTGCTTGTCATGGACCGAAGGGTGAGGGCAATAAACCTTCTTCATTTCCTTCAATCCGTAGCCAGCATTCAGATTATCTTATTAAGGCGCTTACTGATTTCAAAAAAGGAATTCGAAGTAACTTACCCAACAGCATGATGCATTTGATTGCCAAAAAAATGACTGAAAAAGAAATTCAAGCGGTTGCTTTTCATATCTCAATGATGAAGTAACAATTGGCTTTGGCAGACAGTTGCCTGTATGCCAAAAAAGCGCATACAGCTTTTTGGGGAGAAGTGTAAAATTATATTTTGTTATTTTTTGCTGAACTATATCTCAACTTAGCTGCCTGATGGACAGCTTTTAGCTTAAAATTTTTCTTATTAACGCAATTACATTTTACGGAGAGGATTAACGTGTTAAAAAAATTAGTGTTTTTATTGTTGCTTTCATTGTCGTCAGTTTTGCATGCTGAATCGTTGGGTTACGAGATATTATCACCGGCACAACCCACTCAGAATCAGGACAAGATAGAAATTATTGAGTTTTTTTGGTACGGCTGCCCTCATTGCTACAGTTTTAAACCTGAACTGACTGAATGGTTAAAAACCAAACCCGAAAATGTTGAATTCATTCGCCAACCGGCTATATTCAATAGCTTATGGGAAAAGCATGCCAAAGCTTATTTGGTAGCAGAAGCTTTAGGTGTGGTCGATAAAGTGCATGCTGATTTTTTTGATGCCATTCAAAATAAAAAACAAAGACTAACTAGTGAAGACCAGTTAGCCGATTTTTTTGTTGCCCGTGGCGTTGACGAAACCCAATTTCGTAACACCTTTAATTCTTTTCTGGTTGATGCCAAATTGCGGCAGGCCAAAGCCATGGCGCCACGCTATGGTATCACCGGTGTCCCTGCTATTATTATTAATGGAAAATATAAAACCAATGGATCATTGGCAGGAACGCATAAACAAATGATTGAAGTAATGAATCGTTTGATCCAGCAAGAAAGTCAAGCCAAATAAAATTCATAGCCATACTTTGTTCATGTAATTCATTATGTAGAGTTATCCAATGAATATTTTTGATAAAAAAAATAGCTCGGATAAATGGAAAAATAAATATTATGAATTACTGGATGAAAATGAAGATAACAAGAAAATAAGTGACGATAAGGAGGAGCTGCTTTGCAAAACCATCGCGCGCTTATGCCTTGCTACCACGGGTTTTAATAAAGAGCTGGATCCTCATTTAAAACGTATTCGTAATCAATTAAAAAAAGGGTTGCAGAGTGAACGGCTAAAGGCAGACCTTGAAGCATTTTCGAATGCTTTAATGACAATGGACGATGCTGCTACGATGCAGTCAACAGTCGAGACAACTTTATTATTTGATTTCCTTTTTGATTGTTTTCCAGAGCATAAAAATAATTTAAAACGGATAGAAGAAAAATTTGAAAAAAAAGAGTTTCCCAATACCCAATATTTATTTATAGCAGTCAATGATCTTATTGATTCAATACAGCAAATAGAGCCCTTAAATATACCCGCGCCAGATACTCTACAGCATGAAAGTATTGACACGGCGACACTTAATGGGCACTTACTACAGTTACTAGAGAATACTGAAATTCCAGTAATCTTTGAGTTGCATGCCAAGGAATTAAAAAATAAATTAGGCGAAGCAACACCCCTTACCGCTCGTTTTGATGAAACGATAGCTCTTTTATTTAAAATAAAAAAACACATTCAGTCCGAACAACAAGCCATTACAAAGTTTCTGACGCAACTCACTGACCAGCTGACTGAACTAGGACAGCAAGCTTCTGGTGTTTATTTGGTTTCAACAGAACAGTCCAAAAAAAGAAACTTGCTTGCTCAATCGGTGTCTTCACAAATGTTTGATTTACAAGAAAAATCAAATAATTCGACAACACTAGAGCCACTTAAACAACTGATAAATACTCGCTTGGCTGATATTCAACAGCAAATAGAGGGACATCAGATTCAAGAGCAAACTGATCGGAATAAATTTCATCATCAATTAAAAACATTAAGCATAAGAATAAATGAGCTAGAGCAAGAATCTTCTCATTTGCAAGACAATTTGAATGCCGCTCGCCAGCAAGCAACGCGTGATCCGCTGACAGATTTACCCAATCGACTGGCTTATGATGAACGAATTACCATTGAAATAGCCCGGTTTCAAAGGTATAAAGCGCCACTTTCAATGCTGATCTGGGATATTGATTTATTTAAACAGATAAATGATAATTTTGGTCATAAAGCGGGTGATAAAACACTGATTATGATTGCCGGCTTACTTTTGCAACATTGCAGAGAAACCGATTTTGTTTCACGTTTTGGCGGTGAAGAGTTTACTATGCTATTATCTGACACTGATGTGCAAGGGGCGTTGCAAGCGGCAAATAAAATTCGCCAGGCGATAGAAAAAACAGCTTTTAATTATAATGGCGAAAAGCTTTCTATTACTATTTCTTGCGGCATCACCGAGTTTAATAAAAATGATAGCGCTGAATCTGCTTTTATTCGCGCAGACAAGGCTTTATATGAAGCCAAAAATAATGGACGCAACCAATGTGTTATTGGTTGATTTAGGAACGCGCACGGAATAAGTTGGGCAACTGGCCAAGTCATTTGTTCAAGTTATCGGTGCGCGTTCCTGTTAGTATAATAAACTATAACTTATGTGTATTAAAAATACACACTACTATGTAGCAGAATGAATTCAAATCCACAACTCGAATCCGACAAATTTCTCTACAAATTGATCCTTCAATTTGCCTTGTATTCCAGAGGCTCAAATGATCAGCTTGAACCTCACATTGCAAACATAACTACACGTCTTAAACAAGGCATTAATTATCAACAATTAATGCCTGAACTTATTGCCTTATCTAAAACCCTGAGTCACCTTTCAAAAGTTGAAACAGTGCAGGATAAAGATACAGAACCCCAGCTGCAACACACTTATTTTATTACCCGCCTTAATAAGCTATTAGACGAGACAGATATCCCTTTTGAATTCAAAGCGCAATGCAAAAAATTAAAACGCAAAGCTAATGGCGAAATAAACGACAAGACTTATAAAGAAATTGTTGATGCAGCGACAACTCTTTTACTAAATATCAAGAGCCAAACATCAACAGAGCAACAGGTTATCGAGTCATTTCTGATCGGTATTTCCGAGCAAATAGGTTCGCTGGGCGAACAGACCTCTGCTGTTTCTGATTCCAATAATAAATCTTTGAAAAATAGCGAACAGCTAAGCCATGCTATTGACCAGCAAGTTGATAATATTAAAAACAGTACGGCTGAAGCCAAAGAACTTTCAACCTTACAACAATCTATTAATGAGCATCTTCAGGAATTAAGTTCACAGCTTCATAAACATCAGGAAACTGAAGTCAGTCGTCAGCTAGAAACCCGAAAACAACTTAATCTGATGAGCCAAAAAATGCAAGATATGGAGGTCGAAGCAGAGACATTGCGGAATAATCTTAAAGTTGCCCATAACAAAGCATTAAGAGATGCCTTGACAGGCTTACCCAATAGATTAGCCTATGACGAAAGAATAACAGTTGAATACAAATACTGGCAACGATACAAAACCCCTTTATCACTGCTTATATGGGATATTGATTTGTTTAAAAATATAAACGATAGCTTCGGTCATAAGGCGGGTGATAAAACTTTAGCAATAGTAGCTCAGTTACTCTCTGATAATTGCAGAGAAACTGATTTTATTGCAAGGTTTGGTGGAGAAGAGTTTGTTATGCTTTTGCCTAACACTGTTTCAAAAAACGCATTTGATATGGCTGAAAAAATAAGAGTCCTTGTTGCTAAAACAAGCTTTAACCATAATAGCGAGTTGATACAGCTCACCATATCTTGTGGCATTAGCGAGTATACCGAAAATGATGACCATGAGGTGGTTTTTGAACGAGCAGATAAAGCACTTTATTTGTCTAAAGAACAAGGAAGAAACAAATGTTCTATTATTGCTTAGAACCTGTTCAAGATCTACTGC
>CAZDMC010000082.1:0-7412 GCA_964506335.1 uncultured Methylomarinum sp.
CCTGAATTTACTTTGTGATTTTATTTGACTGAGTTAATACGCTGAGTAGTTACAAACGAAGTAACTATTGACAATTTTAAATTTATTGACGGGTACCACGGTGGATACAAAGGACGAATATTGCTTTATCTAGCTGGTGACCTTTTTACACTTGGACTTGCAGAGATAATTTTTTGGCCAATGGAAGAGTTTTTACTTCAGGGAGCCGAAAATAAAGCAATTGTGGAGTATAACGAAAACTCTAAAGTAAAAAAAATCTCTGTTTTTTCACAAAAAGATGGCAAAGTTTTGTATAAAAAACCCTAATTAAGGAAATGCAGTCGTTATGCTTTACAATTACAACTCAAGGGACCTTAGAATGACAAAAAAATTGATATTAATTTCATTAACTTCACTTATCTTTTCTGGCTGTGCATCAGTTCCCATGTCGAACAAAGCTGATTCAGATCAAGCCAGGAAATTCGACCCGCCAGCCGATGGAAATGCTGGTATATATATTTACAGAGATAATACATTTGTTGGTGGGATTCTAAAAAAAGATGTATGGATTGATGATAAGTGTATCGGCGAAACTGCCCCAGGTATTTTTTTCTATGAAGAAGTTGATGGAGATAAGGAACATAAACTGTCAACTGAATCTGAATTTTCTCCCAATGATCTTATGATCTATACCAAGAGTGGGAAAAATTATTATATTCAACAATATATAAAGATGGGGGTATTTGTTGGTGGTGCAAACTTGGAAAAAGTAGATGAAAATGAAGGAATGGAAGAAGTGTCTGAATTAGAGATGGCTACCAAAGGTAGGTGTAGCAACTAGCATAACCAAACGCTAAAGCCGACCCTCACTCGCTACGCTCGTTCGGCTTAGCTCAACATTATTGTTAATGCATATGATCCATTCTTTCGGTTATTTGTGTAATTCCTTTGCTACAGTATATTGTTTTTCTCTAGAGATTATTTGATACAACTTACAGACAGCGAGTTATTAAGCTGCTCATAAAAAAGGGAGGGTGTTAAAACCCTCCCTTTTTTATTTGGATTTATTATATCTATTCAGTTTTCAAATGCACTGAGTAGATACGATTTATTTACATATCCGTTCTTTTATAAACAACCCGACGGTTTTCAGCTCGACCTGCATCTGTAACATTAGATGTGATTGGGCTTGATTCACCGAATCCTCGGGTAGTTAAACGAGAACCGTCAATGCCATTATTAATCAAGTATCGTCTCACAGTGGCAGCTCTATCTTCAGATAATTTCTGGTTATACATGTCTGCACCACGGTTATCAGTGTGGCCTTGAATCTCAACGGTTAACCCAAGGTTCATTTTTAATACTTTAATCGCATTATCAAAGAGTGTTTCATAACCTGCTCTAATGGTTGATTTATCAAAGTCAAAAAGAACACCACTGAATGCCCAGCAACCGTATTTGTCAACGATAGCACCTTTTGGTGTATTAGGACATTTATCTTTGCTGTCTACAACACCATCACCATCGCTATCAAGTTCTACGGTAACAGGTGCCGCAGGAACTACCTTAAAAAAGACCTGGGTAACAAAGTCAGCCATACCACTGCTGGAAGCAATATTGCTGGCTGTTGTTGAGATGCCGCAACCTGACATATTAGCAATGTCTTTTAAAACAGCCTGGCCATCCATTTCTTTTTCATTACCAACCCAAACCGTATGAATGCATAATTTATCACCATATTGTGTTTGTAATGCTTTAATGGCAGGGATCGGTGAAATGTCGTAATTATGTCCATCACTTACAAGAATTACGCCAATATTACCTTGGGCAGAAGCTAAATCTGAGCTAAGTGCTTCAAATGAACTGGCAACGGGCGTGCCGCCACTAGAACATTCTAAAGTGTTTATTGCACTCTCGAATCCCGAGGGGGTATAACTTTGAAGTGGCTGGTTTAATTTGGTAAAGCTGTATGATAAGCAAGGGCCATAACCAAAGCTACGTAAACCAGAGGATAAGGTGATATCAGGAATGGTTTTGTTCATTCTTTGTAGCAATGCTTTTCCTACGCCAAGTTTAGACGATTGTCCAGAAAATCCTGAGCCTAAATATGGATCACTCATTGAAGAAGAAGAGTCATTAATAACAAAAAAAGTATGGGTTGTTTGTTGTAATTCACCTGACCTGACTAAGTGATTTAAATCCTTTTCTTGAAAAGGCTGGGATGTGCTTACAGGATAATTGGCGCATCCTGATAAAGCCATTGTTGCGATTGTTGTCGCTAATAGTAATGGGTATTTCATGGGTATATTCCGTAAAAATAGGAGGGTTCAAAGAAGTAAGTAGAAATAGTTATCTACACAGGTTAATTCTAGCACTTATTATGAGGTTTGCAGAAACAAATAGAATGGGTGTTAAATTCTTACGGCTAAAGATCATTTAATGTTCTTCGCAATATTTCCTTGACTGTTGCTGGCTCAAAGGGTTTATCACAAATGCCAGAGACACCGGCTTGAAGCACATTATTTAATCGCGTTTCATTATTTTCACTGGTGACCATTAAAATTGGGATGAAGGTGTTTTTTAACTGGGTGCGAATATATGTTACCAATTCTTGTCCATCCATGATAGGCATATTAAAGTCGGTCACAATCAAATCAAAGGATTCTTCAGATGCGCTAAAAATATCAACACCTTCTTTACCATCGTTGGCCAGTGTGATCTGAGTGATTCCCATATTGTTTAACACGCGGGAGATATGTTTTCTGGCCATGCTACTATCGTCTACCACCAGAACCCGAATGTCTTCAATATCATAATTGTCAAAAGTGACTTCATCAGGATTAAGATATTCCAGCGAAGTATTTAAAGCACGCTTAATATCATCATGACTGAAAGGTTTAGGTAATATAGCAATAACGCCAGCCTGGCGGAGAGGGTCTAAGGCATCAAATCGGGTTTCACTGGAAATCAACATGAATGGAATGTCGCTTAAGTTTTCATCACTTTTGATTTGTTCAACCAGAGTTACAGCCGTCATATTCGGTAGATACATGCTGCTGATAATTAAATCGGGTTTGTATTGAGATAATAGCTCTAAAGCTTTCTTGCCTGAATGGACGCACTCGATTCTGCCAATATCTTCTGACCTTAAATGCTGGGTAATAATTTTTGATTGTGTTTTCGATGGCTCAATCAATAAAATTGATAAGTCAGATATATCAATACGATGTGTCGAATCCATAGTTAAAGGCCTTTTTGTTTGCTAGTTCAATGACTTTTAGAAAGTCAGGATTTCATTTTTTTCACAAACTGAGTGAGTTGACTACCTAAATTTTCAATAGCTTGCTGTTGCTTGTTATCAGTCAGTGTGCCATCTTCAGAAAATGCTTTAAATGCCTGGGGTATTGCTTGTTGCTGAGGCAAAACGATAACGCCAATATTATTTAATAGCATCCTTAAAAAAACCAGTCCTCTTAGACCACCTGTTCCACCAGGGGATGCGGCCATAATACAGGCCACTTTACCTTTGTATGCTTGTAAAGGGGGTTCATTATCTGATTCGGCGCGCGATGCCCAGTCAATCACATTCTTTAATAAAGGGCTAAATGCACTATTGTATTCCGGGGATGCCATTAAAAAACCGTCATGTTCAATCAATAATTTTTTAAAATCATGGGCTTTTTCCGGCATACCTTGTTCTACTTCTAAATCCTGATTAAAAATGGGCATGGGATAATCCGCTAAATCAATAACGGTGACGTTAGCGCCTTCTTTTTCAGCGGCTAATGCCGCGATATTTAATAGTTTTTTATTAACGGAGTTTTTGCGGCTGCTACCGGCAAAGGCTAGTATTTTTATCATTTATTTTTCTCTAGTTGATAAACATTAATAAAGCCGTGACGGTTTGGCATCACTACTTTAGCCAATGTTTTTTCATTCATAATGGTATTTTTTTCTATAATGCCATTAAGGTATAAAAGATAGGCGGTCACCGCATACAGTTCATTAGTACTTAGTATTCCCGGAGCATTTAATGGCATTGAACGTCGGGTAAAGTCAAAAATGGTTGTGGCATAAGGCCAATAAGTTCCGATGATTTTATCGGGTGGATTATCGGTTAATGAATGCCTGGCTCCGGCCAGCTCATCTGCGCTATTCCCCGTACCCTCAAAGCCATGACAAGATAAACAGTGTTTTTCGTAAATTTTCTTTCCATAAGATGCAGTACCTTTGCCTTGAGGTAAACCTTCGCCATCAGGAAAAATATCTTTATTCCACTGTTTTACCAATGTTGCCGATGCAGGTTTTCCTAATCTGGGGGATTTCTCAAATGCTATTACATTCAGACTGAAAAACAGCAATATAAGCAAAAGGTGTTTAGGCATACACATGGCTGATTTCTCCTTTGCTAGAAATTTTCCAGCTCACTATCGCATTGTAATGGAAATAACCGTGTTTACCTCTTTGTGCAATGAGTTCTGTTCTTTCGGGTTGTACATAGCCGGTTTCATCAATGGCTCGGCTTTTTAAAATGGCCTGTTTGCCATTCCAGTGCCAGGGAATACGAAAACGGGTAAAGCATTTTGATAACACAGGGGTTTGCAATTCAGCCTCTGCCCAGGTTTTTCCACCGTCAGCAGAGACTTCTACTTTGACGATTTTTCCACGGCCGCTCCAGGCCAGACCGCTAATCTGATAATAGCCTTGCTGGTTTAGTTGTTGCCCAAAGGAAGGATGAGTGATTAATGATTTGGCCTCCATAATAAAGCTAAACTGTCTGGCTTTTCCTGAGGGCAGCAATTCGGTATATTTTGAGGTTTCATTTCTGGACATGGTCGGTTTATTGCTTAAATGCAAGCGGCGTAACCATTTTACATTGAGCACACCTTCCCAGCCCGGGGCAACTAAGCGTAGTGGATAGCCATTTTCTGGTCTAATCCGTTCACCATTTTGATAAATCGCCAAAATACAATCATCCAAAGCTTTTTCCAAAGGAATACTAACATTCATGGCTGAGGCATCTGCACCTTCAGCAATAATCCATTTGGCGCGGCCTTTTACTTTTGCTTCATTCAGTAAAATTTTTAACGGAACACCTGTCCATTCACTGCAAGAACTCATACCATGAACGTAGCCAGCAGCGGTTTGTATAGGCTTATCTCGCCAGCCAGCATTGCTGTTACCACCACATTCAATAAAACACAGTTTAGAACTCATCGGATAACGCAAAAGGTCATCCATATTAAAAATCAATGGTTTTTTTACCGCACCATGAATTAATAATTGATGTCTGGCAGGGTCAATTTGCGGTACACCATTATGATGGCGTTCAAAATGCAAACCATTTGGGGTAATGGTACCTTCAAGATCGTGCAATGGCGTCCAGGAAACACCATTACCATCTGCCATAGCGTTACTCATAGTCCAGCGTATGGTTTTTCTTTCATGGGCAGAGGGTTGCCCATAATTACTGAATGGCTCACCCGGTTTTTCCATCCAGGGTAATGGTGAATCATCAGTAGCAGCCAGTAATGATTCTGATGCCAGCGCTGCAACAGAAAAAGTGATCCCTTTTTTTAGAAAAACCCGGCGATCTAATAAACCACCCTCTGCAATCGCTAGTAACTCTGTCGATTTAGTCATGATTGAATCTATCTAAAAAAATATGAAATAGCGATTATTTTAATTTCACAGCCGTTCCGTAGGCTAGCATTTCTGATGCATTGGTCATAATAGCGCTAGTAGTAAAGCGTATGTTTACAATGGCATCCGCATCTCTTTTTTTGGCCTCATTGAACATTCGCTCAATAGCAATATCCCGTGCATCAGCCAGCATTTCTGTGTAGCCGGCAATTTCTCCACCGATAATACCTTTTAAACCGGCCATAATATCTCGACCGACATGTTTAGACTGAACGATATTGCCTGCTACAATGCCCAGTATTTCAGTAATTTCTCGCCCGGGAACATCCGGTGTAGTAGAAAATATCATCTGTTTTCCTTATTAGTCTAAGTTGAATATAAAGTAACTACTCAGCGTAATCTGTAAGTGCTCAGATTGCCCTTAATTTTGTTCAAGAGCAAGGCGAAAGCGCGCAGTTTACACGTGTAAATGAGCACTTTCAACGCGGCTATTGGACAAAATCAAGGGTAAGCTGAGTAGTGACAATATAAAAACCTTAGTTGAATATAAAGTAGGTGTCTACATTTTTTCTTTAAAAAATAGAGATAAAAAGTCAATAAAGGTAGATAACTTAGCAGGATAATAACGGCGTTGTAAATAGGTTGCGTAAATTGAAAGCGATGGAATGCGATATTTCGATAGAATTTCGACAAGCTGGTTTTGTTCCAGATAATGTTTAACAGTCAATTTGGGTGCCTGGACAATGCCCATATTTAATATTGCAGCTTCACATAAAACGCGTCCATTATTGGAAGCGAACGACCAGTCGTTTTTAATTTTTGCTATTGTGTCTTTAACATTATAAATCCAGTAGTCTCCATGAGGTGTGTTAGTGTAATGAAGGCATTGATGCCTGGATAAATCTTCAATTGATTGGGGCCAGCCCTTTTTTTGTAGATAAGTCGGTGAGGCATAAGTACATAATTCGGTTTCAGCGATTCTTCTGGCAACCACGCCGGGGTCTAAGGTGTCAGTCACAAGAATTGCAATATCAAAGGTTCCCTGGCGCAAATTGATAGGTTTATTGTCCAGTGACATCAGGATTTTTACTTCTGGGTATTGTTGTTGATAAGCTTCTATAGCTGACATCATATAAATACCGCCAAAGTCTATAGGCGCATTAATCCTTAAAAAGCCTTTAACACTATTTCCCAATTGGGAGGTTGATTCCTCCAGTTCATTCAGTTCTTCTAATAACTGTTTGCTACGGTTGTAATAGGCTATACCCGCTTCTGTTACTGTGACGCTTCGCGTAGTTCTATTGAGAAGAACAACCCCCAGAGATTTTTCGAGATGGGCAACATATTTGCTGATCATCATTGAAGATAAGCTCATCTCTCTAGCCACTGCAACAAAAGTTCCTAACTCAACAATGCGACAAAACACCTGCATATTATTGAACTTATCCATAGCCTACCTTTTTATAAACTTTAAGTTTATATTTTATAAACTATTTAAGGGATTTAAACCAGGATAGATATAAACTACAATTGCACCCGGAGATAGTTATAAACCACTTGGTTTTTCTGAGCTATGCAGATAAATATATTTTTATCAATAAGTTAAATTAAAAACATATTGTCTGTCCAGGAATAGCCAAGGGGTTATTTTTTTAAAATTATTTTTCAGACAGCCCTAAATAAGCAATTCAGGGCTAGATATAAAAAAGTACTTACTGTATTATAGCCGCCTTTAGGAGAGGTGGCTGAGTGGTCGAAAGCGGCGGTCTTGAAAACCGTTGAGGGTTTAT
>CAZDMC010000083.1:0-7274 GCA_964506335.1 uncultured Methylomarinum sp.
CAAAAACGGTGTTACTAAAGCCAAAATCCGTTACAAAGCCGCTCAACAAGGTAGCACCTAAACCAGTGTCCATCAAACCACCCGATAAAAAGCCTGTGCTGTTCACAATGGAAAAGGATCCAGCGTTATCTAGCTCACCTGACCCATTAACAGAAAAATCAAGTAAAAAAGTACCAAAATAACTATTGTTATCCTCGGCAGAGTCCACATAATTGCCAAAGGTAGGTGCCATACCTGAAGTAATATTAAAATCGCCAGAGCTTGCAGTATAATTAACAGTCAAACCCTGACTTTGAATGTCGGGGAAACCATGGCTTCCGAAAAGCGAGGTTGCACTAACATGACTGGTAAAACTTAGCAACAGCACGGCTACTAAACCTGTTAATTTTTTTAAAACCAATGTTTTTATCATATCTATTACTCTCTAATTTATTTAGTTGTTATTTTTAGATGTTTAACGCATCTTCGAATCTGTTTTTAGAAATAAAAGCAAAAATCAAGCCAACAACTACATGTCATTAACAAACAAACAATTACCTTTTACGAAAAACTATTGATTCATTGTATCACTAATTTTTGTAAAAAAACATGACGCTTTTCACAAGATAAAAACTTTTAAGCCGATTTTCAAACCCCACTGATACTTACCTAGGCAAGGCTGTATATATCTTTGCTATATTCTGATAGCTAATTACTGAATAATGTAAAGTTTTTCGACACCCTGTTTTTCACTTATTTTTTCTAATAAATTCTTAGCCTCAATACTTCCATTAAATGAGGGATTCGTTTTCAAGGCTTGTTTCAATTCACTAGCCGCTTCTTCATAGCGTTTTAATTGATACAATGCCGCCCCTATATGGTAGCTAATTTCAGGGTCTTGTGAGGCTCTGGCATAGGCAATACGCAAATAATGCAACCCTCGCTCAAGCTGCCCCTTATTAACCAGTATCCAGCCCAGCGTGTCATTGACTGCTGGCAATTCAGGTGATAATTGTCGCGCTTGTTCGGCATACTCCAACGCTCTGTCATCTCCAATACTAAAATAAATATAAGCCAGATTATTCAATATATCTGTACGTTTTCCAAGGTGTTGTAATAGCTGTTCATAATATTTCTGCGATTCTTTTAAATCTCCGTCCCTCAAATATTCTTCAGCCAGCGCCTGAACTGCTTGAGCGTCGTGCTTATGTTCACTCACCCATTGTTTAACTAACTGAAAAGCAGCTGGATTATCGCCAGATTGTTTTAGAGACGTATACAGTCTCATCAATAAAAAAGTGCTTCGTTGTTTGTCGAAAGCAGTTTGATAATGCTTTACCGCTTGCCCTGGTTTCCCTGCCTTTAATGCTATATCTCCTAGCAAACGATAACCATGTGATTGCTCTGGATATTTTTTTAACAAGAAATCTGCGTGATTATGGGCAAAAACTGCCATTCCATGCCGCAATTCTGCTTCTGCCAAGGCCACTCGTGCCGGGATAAAGTCTTCATTACCTAATACTGCTTTTTTTAATGATTTAATAGCAGACGAATGATCTTCTACAGCGGACTGCTGCCTAGCAATCCGATAAAGCTGTTTGGCATTGAAACCCGCATTTTGTGACATGACCTGTAAAATTCCAGCCGCCTTATCTCGATTGTCATTTGCCACAAAACTATGCGCCAATATTTCTAGTGCTTCCATACTTTCCGGGTTCTGTAGCCGTGCCTCCTGAGCCAGTGTTAAAGCTTCCGGGCCACGCCCTGCTTGCAGTTTTAATTTTATTAATGCCAGCCTGGCCGGCAAGGATCTTGTATCAAGTTTGAGCGCTTTTTCTAACCAGCCTGATGCGCTCTCATAATTATTCTCGATTTGGTAAATTTTTGCTAGCTCAATCAATAAAGTAATATTTTCTGGATATTGGCTTATTAATTTTATTAGCCGCTGCTGGGCTGTTTCTATTTGCTTTTCAGTAACATCCAATTTACTTAAATTAATATGTGCAGAGATGAAGTCAGGTTTTTGCTTAATTGCCTTTTCAAAAGCTTCTCTCGCCAGTTTTTGCTTTCCTGCTTTTGCCTGTGTTGCACCTAGCAAATTCAAAATCATCGGACTGTCGGCTTGCTGTTGTAAAATTTTTTCAGTAATGCCCACCGCTTTTTCTGCCTGCCCCCTATTCATATAGAGAATAGCTAACGGTATCCCCGCCTTACTGTTACCTGGATTATTTTTGAGCGCACTATTAAATTCCTTAATAGCCCTTTCCTCTTGTCCCATTGCAAGCCTGGTCATACCCAGTTCGGTATGAATATCCACACCTTTAACATCCAGAGCTGAAACCTTTTCCAGTAAACTGTTTGCCATATCATGCTGGCCGTTCCGCATATAGGCCGTACCCAATATAAAAAGCATTCGGTAATCATTGGACACATTAGGCAGTATCGGCTTTAACAACTTAATTACTTTTTCATTTTCACCTTTTTCCAGCAAAATAGTAGCCATCATTCTGTAAGGATCAGGTTTATCCGGAAATTTCTGGTTATACAACTCCAGGTATTGCATTGCCGGTCCGTATCGTTTCAGATTAAAATTAACCAATCCTGCTAATAATAAACTTTGTGGATGCTTGTTGATGTATTCTGGTACGATTTTATTCAGTACATCAGCAGCAGAATTCAAGGCATATTGCGCTTCAATTTCACGATTGTTGCGAGCTAATACAACGAAATATAGATAGGCCGCCTTAACATTAAATGGATAAGTTTCTCTTAAGTAGGCCAGATCAGTTTCTGCCTCATCATCACGGTTTAAATCCATTAACACACTCGCCCGGGCAAGCCTTGCATCTTGATGCTCCGGTTCCTTTTCTAGCGTACGAGTATACCCGATTAATGCTTCTTGCAAACGACCCTGAAAATGATTAGTTATCGCCTTAAGATACCAGCTTCCGGTCGAATCAGGCTGCATTTTCGTTACTTTTTCAGCCGCTGCTATGGCTCCGTCTTTATCACCCAGGCGTAGGCGTACCGTGGCACGACCTATCAAAGGTTCCACTCGATCCGGTGCTTTTTCTGCAGCTGCATTATATTCATTTAGGGCATAAGCTAGTTGATTGAGTTGTAAAAAAGCATGGCCTCGAAATAAATGCAAATCAGCTTGTTGGTTTTTTTTAAATTTAGCGGGTATGATTTCTTTCAGTAGTTGTTCATATTTTAATTGATACAAATATAATTGAGCACGAGTCAATACCAGAAGCATCGGGTCAGCACCAAATTTATCGGCTTGCGACAATGCAACTTCTGTAGCAATCAGGTTTTTATTTTGTAGCTGTACCTTTGCCAACATGATATGTGCCACCAGATAATCCGGTCTTTGCTGTATCGCATTTTTCAGCTCAATTATTGCTGCGTCATTCTCGCCGCTGCGATATTTCATTATGGCTCGCTCGTAAAACTGCCCTGCAAAATCCTCATCAACGGCATAAGAGATATTGGCTGAACCTAGCAAAAACAAAAAAAACATGACAGCTGAAGCATGCTTCAGCTGATTTTTATTTTTTATTTTTCGATTTTTATCTTTAAACATAATTTTAAAAGAGGTTAGATAATTGTGGTTTTCAATTAACCCGGTCAGACTAAAATTGAACCTGGTTTTTTGGAAGATGTTTTTTTAATGCTGCTTTTTAGAACGGCCTAACATTTCAATGACTGTTTCAACAATATTATCGCTAGTCATACCAAATTCTTTGACTAAATCAGCTGCAGGTGCTGATTCACCAAAACGATCAATACCGATGACCTTACCCTTTAAGCCTACATAATGCCGCCAAAATAGAGTAACGCCGGCTTCAACAGCAACTCTTGCGGTAACCGATTCCGGCAATACAGTTTCTTTATATTCGTCACTCTGTGTATCAAATAATGAAGTATTGGGCATAGAAACAACACGAACCTGACAGCGTTGGGTCGTTAAAATTTCTGCTGCCTGCATTGCTATTTCAACTTCAGAGCCTGTGGCTATAATGATGATTTTCGGTTTTTTTGCAGCGTCTTTAATAATATAGCCGCCTCGTTTTATATTGGCTATCTGCTGTTCTGTACGCGACTGATGCATTAATGTTTGACGTGAAAAAACCAGACAACTGGGACCATTTTGTCGCGTTATCGCCGATTGCCAGGCTACGGCTGATTCTACCGAATCACAAGGTCGCCAGACATCCATATTAGGGATTAAGCGTAAGGTGGCGATTTGTTCTATCGGTTGGTGGGTTGCACCATCTTCGCCTAAACTAATTGAATCATGGGTGAATACATTAATGGTGGGTATTTTCATTAATGCAGCCATGCGTAATGCATTGCGGGCATATTCAGAAAACATTAGAAAAGTGCCTCCATAAGGGATAAATCCGCCATGTAGACTAATACCATTGATGATCGCTGTCATGCCAAATTCGCGGACACCGTAATAGATATAATTACCGTCACTGTCAAACTCGTTTATGCCTTTGCAACCTTCCCACAAAGTTAAATTTGAGCCAGCTAAATCGGCAGCCCCTCCTAATAATTCAGGCAGTAATGGGCCAAAGGCATTCAAAGTATTTTGTGATGCTTTACGACTGGCTATATTTTCTGCTTTAGTGTTAACTTCTGCAATAAAACTATTTGAGTTATCTTGCCAATTTTCAGGGAGTTCTCCCATAACACGACGTTTAAACTCTTTTGCAAGCTTTGGGTGTTCCTGACTATATGACTTAAACAATGAATGCCATTGTTGTTCTATCTCATCGCCTTTTTCAGTGGCGTTCCAGCTTTTAAGAATGTCATGCGGGACTTCAAACGCAGGATACTGCCACTGTAGCGCTTTTTTTGCCAGGGTAATTTCTTCCTCTCCCAGCGCAGCACCATGACAGGTTTCCAATCCTTGTTTATTGGGCGAACCAAAACCTATGGTGGTTCTACAACAAATCAAACTGGGTTTATTAGTCACTAATTGTGCTTGTTTTATAGCGGCTTCAATGGCATCGGCGTCATGACCATCAATACGAGAAACAACATGCCAGCGATAGGCATCAAAACGTTTTACTGTATTATCGGTAAACCAGCCTCTCACTTCGCCATCAATAGAAATGCCATTATCATCATAAAAAACAATCAATTTCCCCAGACCTTGGGTACCCGCCAAAGAACAGACTTCATGCGAAATACCTTCCATTAAACAGCCATCACCTATAAAAGCATAGGTGTAATGGTCAACGATAGGGTAGTGAATTTGGTTAAAATGAGCTGCCAGTGTGCGTTCGGCTATAGCCATACCTACAGCATTAGCCAAACCTTGTCCAAGAGGGCCTGTTGTTGTTTCTATCCCTGGTGTATAGCCTTTTTCAGGATGACCCGGTGTTTTTGAGTGGAGTTGTCTGAAGTTTTTTAAATCATCAAGAGAAACATCGTACCCCGTTAAATATAGCACTGAATAGATTAACATGGAGGCATGACCATTGGACAAAACAAAACGGTCACGGTCGGGCCAGGCTGGATTGTTTGGACTATGTTTTAGAAAGTCATTCCATAACACTTCAGCGATATCAGCCATACCCATTGGAGCGCCAGGATGCCCAGAATTAGCTTTTTGAACAGCATCCATGGAAAGAGCGCGTATAGCATTGGCTAGTTCTCTGCGTGTTGGCATATAGCCTCCATATAAAACGGGGTTTAGTCTGAATTATACAGAAAACAATAGAAGCTGTAAGGGAAAAGAAAGTGCTGATTGTTATATATCCAGTGTTTTTATTTCAACTTGTTGTTTAAACAATTCAACGTCTTCCAGAGTAAATAACTGGGTTCCGGGTTGTTTTGCTGTACCCGTGCCACAGGCAACTGCAAGTTTCAGGATATTTTCTGGGGTTTGCTGCTGATTAAGTGCGTACGCTAAACCGGCAACTACAGAATCACCTGCCGCTACCGTTGAATGAGCAGTTATCAAAGGGGCATTGCAGAAATAACTATTTTCAGGGTTGCTTAAAATAGCACCACTTTCACCCATAGATACACAAACATAGTGGCAACCATGCTGAACCCATTGGCGTGCTTCCTGCGCTATTTGTTCAATATTGTTCAACTGTTTATTGGCTAATATTTCAAGCTCGTGCAAATTAGGTTTGATTAGAAAAGGAGGGCTATCCAGCGTTTGTTTCATGATTTCAACAGGCGCATCAATAATACAACGCCCTCCTTGCTGCTGAATTTTAGTATTGATTGTTTTATAGGTGCTTAATGGAATACCCGGTGGTAAAGAGCCGGTTAATATGCCAATACCCTGTTGGCAAGATAATAGAAAGTGATCAATGATTTCTGCTAACTGATCAGGCGTTATCGCGGGGCCGGTGGCATTGATTTCATATTGCCGAGATGGCGATGACTGCAAAATGGTGGTATTAATTCGGGTTTCGCCGTCGACTTTTAGGCTGTATGTGTTGCTGAGTTCCTGCCTTATCATGGCATCAAGAAACTCGCCCATTTTTCCGGCAGTAATATAGCAAGTTTTGCAGTTTGCCTTGAGTATTTGTAATGCTCTGCCTACATTAATTCCAGTACCGCCAGGGTCATAGCAGGTTTTTGATGCCCGTGACTTTTGGTCGTGCGTTAATTCCGCTAATTCATAAGTCAGGTCAATGGCAGGGTTTAGAGATAGGCTGACGATAGGTTGCTGTTTGGCTATCGCAGTATTCACAGAAATTTTTTTGACAGCAATAAAAGCATGTTCAAGGCAAAACCTTGAACACGATAGATCATGACTATGGTGTTAAGCCTTCGCCATAAGTGACTACTTTAAGAATATTGGTTCCACCCGGTGTTCCGGTTAAATCACCTTTAGTGATGATAAGTGTATCCCCTTTGTGAATGTGACCTCTTCTTGCCAGTTTGGCAAGAATTTCATTGTTTACATCTACATGCCCCATGGACTCATGAGCAAAATAAACAGGGAACACGCCACGATAAATGGTCACTCTTCATAAGGTTTTTTGGTGACTGCTAAATGCAAAAATAGGAATCCCCGAACTCACTCTGGACATCCAGAGGGCAGTAGAGCCTGATTCAGTTAAAGTAGCTATGCCGTTAATTTTGGAATGGTTAGCCAAATACATCGCAGACATGGCAATCGCTTCATCAACACGTTCAAAGTGGCTATCAAGACGATGACTTGATCTTTGGACACTGCGTTGTTTCTCTGTTTCCAGACAAATATTAGCCATGGCTTTTACCGCTTGTACCGGGTATTTCCCAGACGCTGTTTCAGC
>CAZDMC010000084.1:0-2258 GCA_964506335.1 uncultured Methylomarinum sp.
GCTAAAACAATAGTCATACCCTCTCGCAATAAGCGTCCTTGTTGTGCGGTTTTTGTATTGTCTTAATTTTTTCAGCAATTAAATTGATTTTATTTTCAACCACACCGTCTGATAAAAAATCAATTTCTTCATCTACAAAATCTATGGCTGCTTCTACATACATTCTCAACTGAGTTAATTGATCGACTAATACATTAATCTGTTTTGAAAATAGACCTTGCATGGATTTTTGTGCAGAACGAACCGATTGCTCTGTACTGCTTTCAATTAAATCTGCAACCGCTTCTGCTTGCGCCAAATCCAGTTTGTTATTAAGAAAAGCTCTTTCGGTAAACTCACCTGGTTTTGCTAGCCTAGCACCTAAACTAAGCACTCTTTTTAAAAGCATGCCTAAAACAATCATTCCACCATGACCTTGTAATTCGATAATATCTTCCCCTGTATAGGAACAAGGATTGGGGAAAAAAAGAAGAATACCTGAGTCGATAATAGAGTTGTCTTTATCTTTGAAGAAGGTGAATAAAGCTTGTCTGGGAAAAAATGATTTATCAGTCAGATTTGCTGCAATCTGCTTTGCTAAAGTTCCTGAAATTCTGATAATACCTACACCACCATTACCAGAAGGGGTGGCAATAGCAGCAATAGTATCTAAGGTAGTTGGTTGCACAAGGAAATTAAAACATGTTCTCTCAGACTTGCTAATTTAATCATTAGAAAGTCTGAGAAATAAGCGGTTATTTACCTTCAGCTTCAATTTGTCGAGTGATATACCACTGTTGAAGAAATGATAAAGTATTATTACAGACCCAGTAAAATACCAGACCGGCTGGGAAAAACAAAAAGAATACAGTGAAAATGATAGGAAACATTTTCATGACTTTAGCTTGCAATGGATCAATTGGTGCTGGATTTAAACTTTGCTGCAGTTTCATGGTAATACCCATGATCACTGGCAACACAAAAAATGGGTCTTGAGCCGATAAATCTTGAACCCATAAAGCAAGAGGTGCTTGACGCAATTCAACCGTTTCAATTAATACCCAGTACAAGGATATAAATACTGGAATCTGAACCAATATTGGAAGACAACCCCCCATTGGATTGACTTTTTCCTTTTTATACATCGCCATCATTTCTGTATTGAAACGTTGCCTGTCATCTTCAAATTTTTCCTTAAGTTCTTTAAGACGTGGCTGAATTTTACGCATCTTGGCCATGGAACGAAAACTGGCCTGAGATAATTTAAAGAACAATAATTTAATGGTCAGGGTCACGCCTAAAATAGATAAGCCCCAATTATCTACATAGCCATGTATTTTATTAAGCAACCAATAGATGGGTTTACCAATAATAGTTAGCCAGCCATAATCTACCGTTAATTCTAGCCCAGGTGCTATGGCTTCCATCATTGGCTGAATTTTTGGCCCGGCAAATAGACGTGAAGTAAATACCTTTTCTGTTTGGGGAGCCACTTCAAAAGCAGGTGAGTAGGATCCAATTACATAACGATAATCTTTCAACTTTTTAGTATAAAAATGATTTTTTTGATCGGCAGGGGGAATCCATGCCGAGGCAAAATAATGCTGAATCATGGCACTCCAGCCACCTAGAGTTGAAACACTCAGGTTTTCATCCTCCATTTCCTCATAATCAATTTTTTGATATAAGTCTTCAGCCGTATAAACAACCCCTCCAGCATAGGTTCTAATAAAGGTATTGCCTTTATCATCAACAAAAGGCACTCTTAATAATTGTGCATACTGTCTTCCTAACCAGGTTTTTGATGAATTATTATTGACCTTTTGGTCAACAGTAATAGCATAGTTGCCACGAGTAAAAGTAAAGGTTTTGGTCACTACCAGCCCTTGTTCATTCGTCCAGCTTAAAGGTACAGATAAGCTGTCTTCTCCTATCGCTAATTCGTAATGGTGTTTATCACTGCTATATGAAGCATGGTGATCAGGCGCAGTAGCTGAACCATTATTAGCGATTAAGCCACTTTGTGCTAGAAACAGTTTTTCTACATTGGCATTAAAGAGTCTAATAGGACTTTCATCTTTTTCTTCCGGATCGAGTCCTATCATAGAGCGCAAATCATTAACAACCGTATTTACTTTTTCACGCGGGTGTTGTAATAAATCAAGCTTACGTATTGTGCCTCCTTTTGTGTCAATTTCAATAGAAAAAACATCGGTAATGACCCTAATAATTTTATCCGCTGGCACATCAAGCATGGGCACAGCTTCAACACTTTGACC
>CAZDMC010000084.1:2299-7172 GCA_964506335.1 uncultured Methylomarinum sp.
AAATCTGCTGCAGAATCAGAATCAATAATAATTGGTTGTTCTGATACATTAGTAACCGGTTTTGGGCCATAGTCTAATTGCCAAGCTTCCCATATCAAATATGAAATCATCATAAAAGCAAGGACTAGTAACGTTCTCATGTTTTCCATTTTTTATTTACCAAATTTTTCTGGAACAGGATCAATTCCACCCTGATGGAAAGGGTGACATTTTAATATTCTTCTGAGTGTAAGATATAAACCTTTGAGGGTGCCATGAAGCTGAATGGCTTCCTGGCTATAACTTGAACAACTTGGATAAAAACGACATCTATTTCCAAGCAAAGGACTTATAAAATATTGATAAAACTTTATAAGATTTATGAGCAGGTATTGCATCTGTTTACCAGTTTAAGCCAATGTTTATTTAATGACTTTTTTAATAAATCAGTGGATGCGTTTGCAGCATCTCTTCTAGCCAGAACAACGATATCAATATTAGTTAACTGATGTTGTTGCTGTCTAAAGTTTTCCCTGACAGCCCTTTTAATCAAATTTCTTGTAACTGCTTTTCTTATATTTTTTTTTGCAATTGCAAGCCCCAGTCTAGGGTGATCATAATCATTTTTAATTGCCAATAATGTAAAAAAACCATCTGTCGATTTTATTGGGTTTTTAAATACCTTTTTATATTCAGCGGGTTTTCCTAATCTTAATTGTCTAGGAAAACTAAAACTTTCAGTTACCAATTACACAGTCAGTGCTACACGGCCTTTTGCTCTACGCGCATTGATGACTTTACGGCCTCCTTTGGTGGCCATTCTTGCACGAAAGCCATGGGTTCTAGCACGTTTAATTTTGCTGGGTTGATATGTTCTTTTCATTGAACTGAGTCCTAAAAAATTGTTTAAACAAAAAACGGATAAAAAAAACGACGGATGATAAAATAAATCTATACAAACTGTCAATCACATTTAACCAAAGTTAACTGCGCATTATAACATAAGCCAGTTACATATTGTGATATATCTAAATATAATTTCATTACCCATCACTTTCTTAAAATCAATACAATGAGCTCTATTTGGAATAACTGTTTATCCAAACTTGAAAATGAAATACCTTCCAATGATTTTAGTACATGGATAAGGCCGCTACAGGCTATTGAAAAAAATAATAAACTTAAATTATTAGCACCTAACCGTTTTATTATTGATCATCTCAAACAACATTTTCTGGCAAAAATTGAAGATGTTGTTTATGAGTTCTCTAATGGCTCTTTGCTGATACAATTTGAAATCGGCTCTAAAAAACCTGCAACTCTAAGACAAACTCATTTCCCAAAAAAACGAGTGGAACAACAAAAAAAATCTTATTCAAATTTTTTGAATAGAGCATTTTCTTTTGACAGTTTTGTAGAAGGAAAATCCAATCAACTAGCAAAAGCTGCTTCTAAACAAGTCTCTGAAAACATAGGTAAATCATATAATCCTCTGTTTATATATGGTAGCTCTGGTTTGGGTAAAACCCACTTGATGCATGCTATAGGTAATGCGGTTATAGAAAAAAACCCTGCTAGCAATATTGTTTATTTGCATTCTGAAAAATTTGTTCAAGATATGGTACAAGCATTTCAGCATAATACCATTGATGCTTTTAAAAATTATTATCGTAATGTGGATGTTTTATTGATTGATGATATTCAATTTTTAGCAGGCAAGGAGCGTTCTCAAGAAGAGTTTTTCCATACTTTTAATAATCTTTTAGATAAAAAGCATCAGGTTGTTTTAACCTGTGATAAATATCCTAAAGAAATTAAGGGACTGGAAGATCGTTTAAAGTCAAGGTTTGGCTGGGGATTACCGGTGGCTATTGAGCCACCTGACTTAGAAACCAGAGCAGCTATTCTAATAAAAAAAGCCAGCCAGGTTAATGTTGCTCTGACGCATGAAGTCGCTTTTTTTATAGGAAAAAGAATTCCTTCCAATGTCAGAGATTTAGAAGGTGCCTTAAGACGTGTTATTGCTAATGCCCAATTTACCAATAAAGAAATTACGGTTGATTTCACTAAAGAAGCTTTACATGACTTAATTTCATTACAGGATAAACTCGTTAATATTGATAATATTCAAAAAACAGTCGCTGAATATTTCAAAATTCGTGTGGCAGATTTATCCTCAAAAAACCGTAGACAATCTATTACCCGACCACGACAAATTGCTATGTGCCTGGCCAGGGAATTAACCAGTCATAGCTTTCCGGAAATTGGAGGATCTTTTGGTGGCAGAGATCACACAACAGTTATCAATGCCTGTAAACGAATAAATGGATTAAAAGAATCTGACATCAAAGTAGCAGAAGACTATCAGAATCTGTTAAGAATTTTATCCCATTAATAAAAACAAATTTTTTCTAATCAATGTGGATAACACTGTGATTTAAACTAGCTTAAGGTGTGGATTAGCTGTGCTGTTTTTTGTGTGTTCTAGCTATCAACAGCTTAAACACAACTAAAAATCATTTTATCAACAAATTAAAAAACCTATAATTGTTTGATAAATCAACAAATTTAGTGTTTATCCACAGTTTATTTTTTACTAATAACAGTAATGATTTTAAATATATATCTATGAAATTTATTATTAATAGAGAGAATTTGCTTACTCCTCTACAAAAAATAGTGAGCGTTATTGAAAAGCGTCAGACCATGCCTATTCTTTCTAATGTGCTCTTGAGCATAACGGAAAATAGCTTAGTATTAACAGGTACAGATTTAGAAATTCAATTGATAGCGAGCATTCATCTTGATTCCAGTGAAGATGGAGAAATCACGGTACCTGCCAGAAAATTTCTGGATATTGTCAGACTGTTACCAAATAATGCCCAAATTAAATTTGAGTTAAAAGAAGATAAAGTAAAGCTTAGTTCAGGACGTAGTCGATTCTCATTATCGACCTTGTCAGCAGAAAATTACCCTGAATTTTCTGAGATAGAACTGGAAAATAAATTCTTGATCAATGCCGGAAAATTAAAATATGCTTTGGACAAGACGGTATTTTGTATGGGAAATCAAGATGTCCGTTATTATTTGAATGGTTTGTTATTACATGTTTCAAACAGTAGATTAAAATTAGTAGCTTCTGATGGTCATCGTCTGTCTTTTTATGAAGATGATATTGGTGTGAAAACAGGTTATGAAACACGCATTATTTTACCTAGAAAAGGGGTACTGGAACTTTCCCGGTTATTAGATGAGGAAGCAATAGAATTAGAGATTCAATTTTCCAATAGCAATATCAGAATAACGATTAATGATTTAATTTTTTCAGCTAAATTAATCGATGCAAAATACCCTGATTTTAGTAAAGTTTTTGATCAATCTTTTTTAAACTCAATTCATATTGAAAAGCACATTTTAAAAGAGGCTTTAACTCGGGTAGCTGTTCTAGCCAATGAAAAGGTTAAGGGGGTTAACTGTAAAATTTCAGAGGGTTTATTGAAATTAAGTTCACATAATCCAGAACATGATGAGGCAGAAGAAGAGTTAATTGTTGAATATAATGATGAAACAATTTCCATTGCTTTTAATTTTCAGTATTTATTAGATGCTGTCAATAATCTGGATTCGGACATTGCTGTGCTTACCATAGCAAGTAATGGCAGCAGTTGTTTTGTAGATGAGCCTGAGACAAAGCCCTATAAATTTATAGTGATGCCTATGCGATTGTAAAATAGTTGATGAGCTTAAAAAAACTAGATATCTATTCTTTACGCAATATTAATAATGTAGCTATTGAACCTTCATCAACTATTAATTTAATTATCGGCGAAAATGGCAGTGGCAAAAGCTCATTACTGGAAGCTATTTTTATTTTAGGACGAGCCCGTTCTTTTAGAGCGACACATATCAGACAAGTTATTCAATTTGATAAAGAGCAACTTATTGTATCGGGCTTGATTGCCAAAAAAAACCAGAATATTTCTCATTTAGGAATAAAACTAGATGGTAAGAAATGTGATATTCGTATAGACCAAAGCAATAGTCATAAAGCAGAATTAGCTTATGCGCTTCCGGTATTATTAATTCATCCTAAAAGTTATAAACTAATAGATGCAGGGCCTCAATTAAGAAGAGAGTTTTTAGACTGGGGAATATTTAATAATGATAAAAATTTTTTAAGTTACTGGCGAAAATTTAAAAAAACATTACAACAAAGAAACGCATTATTAAAAACCAGGCAAGTCAATCAAATTCATGTTTGGGATACCGAGTTAATAGAGTACGGTACAATAATCTCTAATTATAGAGCTTCTTATCTAAAAAGGCTGGAACCTATTTTTAAAGAAATTTGCAGTATTTTTCTTAGTCTAGACAATATTGAATTAAAATATATTTCGGGCTGGAAAGATACTGAAGGTTTTGAACAAGCGATTAAGCAAGATTTATCCAGAGATCTCCTTTATGGATTTACCCATAGTGGTCCGCATAGAGGTGATTTTTCATTACTGATAAATGGTTTTTTAGCTAAAGATTATATTTCAAGAGGGCAGTTAAAATTACTGATGATTTCTTTAAAATTAGCTCAGGTTAAATTAATTAATCAACAGACAGCTTGTTCTGTTTGTTTGCTTATTGATGATTTGACTGCTGAACTTGATATTCTTAATAAAGCTAAACTACTTAATTACCTCGATTCTCTTCAATGCCAGGTTTTTATGTCTACCACAGAACTGAGTAATTTTGGTGATTTAACTATGTTAGATAATTATAAAGTGTTCCACGTGGAACATGGGTCTATTGTTTAGAACAATGGTAACTACTCAGCGTGTTTGAAGCCAAGGATGTAGGTTATTGATTTATCAGGACGCGTGAATACATCCATGTAAGCTCTCTG
>CAZDMC010000085.1:0-7168 GCA_964506335.1 uncultured Methylomarinum sp.
CCAAAATCAGCTTTTCCGCAGTAGACTTTCTATTCTCGGACAGCCTCCTAGTGGTCTGATGGATATTTTTAGAATATGTAGCCCGTATGAAACGAAGTGTAATACGGGGTTCTTCACCGTATATCTCCTGTATTACGCAAGCTTCATCTGGGCTACATTATTAATTTTTTTAAAAAATACATTCATCAAGCCAATGTTGTCAGGCCACTAGAAAATAATTTAGGACAAGAACAGACGTTTCTACACAGTGTAATCTTTCTTGAAAAGTAATCTGATAAAAAACAAGACCATGCTATTGATAAAAAGCAGTAAATTTACGATTCTCACTTATACCATTTCGATACTATTATTTTCCATCATCATCTTCTTTGATACCTGGAAATCTCTGGTTGAAATCTGGATGCGCTCTGATACATACGCCCATGGTTTTTTTGTTATTCCTGCCAGTCTATGGCTAATATGGCAAAACAAATCATTACATGCCTACCTATACCCAACAAAACCCAGTTTTTTAGGCGGCAGTTTTATTATTGTAAACGGATTGTTCTGGTTATTTTCATCCATCACTCAAGCACTTGTTGTTCAGCAATTAGCACTAGTCGGTATGCTCATTGGCAGCTATTGGCTTTACTTTGGCAACAGCACCATCAAAAAATTAATTTTCCCCTTGGTATTCTTGTATTTTATGGTTCCAGTCGGTGAGGCACAGTTATTACCTTATTTAATGGAATATACTGCCACTTTTACAGTTTGGCTTTTGCGCCTGACAGGTATTAGTGTTTACAGAGAAAACTTATATTTTACCTTGATTTCTGGCCAGTGGTCGGTGGTAGAGGCTTGCAGTGGGTTGCGCTATCTTATCGCGTCAATAACGCTAGGTACTATCTATGCTTACATTACCTACAGCAAAACCTATAAACGTGTTGTGTTCATTTTGTTCTCAATAATCGTTCCCATTATTGCAAATGGTTTACGAGCTTATATGATCGTCATGATTGGTCATTTAAGTGATATGAAATTAGCAGTAGGCGTTGACCACCTTATCTATGGTGCATTGTTTTTTGCCATTATTATTTTTATCATGTTTTTTATAGGTTCTTTTTGGCGCGATCCTGAAATAGAAACAGTGAGTGTTTCAAACGTAGAAACACCTGCAAATAGCTATACAATAAAACAAAACGGCATAGTAATGATTGGTTTGCTGTTTAGCCTAAGCATCTGGCCATTGAGTAGTTATCAAATACAATCACATTATCATGCTCAAACCACTATTCCAGAATGGTCTGCTTTAATACAAAATCAGCAATGGCAAGAAGTTAATGCCTCCGACTGGGGTTGGCGACCAAAATTTGAGGGTGTTACAACAGAGTCTTTGCGTTATTTTAAGAGGCAAGAAATTATAATAGGCTGGTATCAAGCAAATTTTGGTGATGAAAAACAAGGTTCAGAATTAATTAATATGCAGAATGTATTAATTAATGAGGATGAACGTAAGCGATGGCATTTTATAAAGCAATCAACACAAATGCTAACAAATCCTGAGAGTAAAAAATCTATAAGCATAGACATTGCAGTATTGAGAGGACATTCCAGCGATATTGTTACAGCAAAATGGTATCAAGTGGGTAGCATGAATACCAGGAATCCATATTTAGCAAAAATATATCAGCTGTACAAACGATTGATTCAAGATACAAGCCCAGAAATTATTCATGTCGTTTTTACTAAGCAGCCAAAGTCAGTTGGCCTAAATAATAAAACTTCTGAGGTCGAGGAATTTATTATGTATTTATTTTTAACCAGACAAGACGTGCTTTAAAATTGCTTGATTTCGCAGGGCAGTGAGTCGTCTGAAGTAGTTATACTTCGCGCGGTCACGGATGCGGTTTTCTATCGGTTGATTTTTGCCGATAGACTGCGTTACTGAAACAGTTGCGTAGCCTGCTATGCGCCCGTTTCAGTGCCTTGCTATCAACAAAAAATCAACGCGTTATAAAACCGCATCCGTGACCGCGCGGAGTATATACCTAAACGCAATGCAATTGCGTAAGCCATTGCAAAGTTAATTGAGAAACCTCTTCACGCCATTTTTGTGAAGAAAAAGTATGATCTGACTCAGCTAATTCAACCATAGAAATATCGGGCATCTCCAATAATGCTTGCCATTTTTTATCGGACTTCACCGCATCCCTAAATTCATCTGCTGTCAAGTCTCTGCCGCTTAAGATAAATAAGATGGTGTGGTCAAATCGTTGCAAACAGTCCCTCATTCGTTCAGGAAGCGATAAATTGCTATCAACTAAATCAACAGACTCTGACTTGCTTAAGTGGCTATTGTTAACACTTGGTAACAACATGTTTTTCATCAATAAAACCAGAGAAGAAAAAGATTGTTGATAATTAAATTGTAAAGAAAAGATTTTTTTCCATAACTCAGGGTTACAAAAGCGCTGTAAATAATAATGTTTAAAATATGTTTTTGCTGCACCCTGTTCTGTAAAGACCCAGGGGTTTAATAAAACCAGGCCCATTATTCTTTTATCCTGATAAGCATAAAACGAGACAGCAGAAGCAGCATCACATAATCCCCAGGCCACGACTCCCTTTAAAGCAGGGCTGTTTTGATAAAATGCATCAAGGGCAGATTTAATATCATCGTCAACTTCAGAAAATGAGCGTGCAAGACCTTGAGAATCGCCCATACCACGATAATCAAAACGCATAACGGGTATGCCATTATTAGCTAACATGCGTGCTAATAAAATAAATTGCCGATGGCTGCCTGCGCGATATTGAGGCCCACCCACAACGATCAGAACGCCAAAATCCAAAGGTTTTTCAGGTTGATGTATGATGCCTATCAATTGATCAGCCTGACAAGAAAACAAGTGTGGGGTTTCTGTTATTTTCAATTAAATTATTTCCGATTGCACATCTACATCCTCATAAACAACACGCTGATATAAGTCATCAACCTTTATAGTCAAACCAATAGATTCTAGGGTAAATTTATCATCGACAGAATAATGTGTAGATTGCCAGTCCTCACTTTTTCTACACACCTCAACAGCTACAAAATCCTGTTCAATTAAAAGATATTCTTTTAACCTAGATAAATCAGTTGACCGCTTACACTTGTGCATAAGCCATAGTAAAGTCTGTATTACTCAGTTTTTTATTGCTCACCCATTCGGTGAGTGGTTTTCGCTTCACGGTTTTGTGAATAAATCTGGACGAAAAATCCTGCACAATAGCTCTCAATAAGGACTATGGCCATTATCTTCGAGCTATTCTTTGTCTTTTTCGCCCAGATTTTCCACAAAATCCGTGCTCAACTGATTTTTCTAGGTTTAATGTTGCAATTGATTGATAAGCATTCCGTTTAATAGTTTCATCATTTCGTCGCGTTGATTTAGATAGGACTTCTACAATAATTGTTGGTGTCTCTGTATAATATGGATGATTTGTTTGATCATCACACACAACCATTGCATCAGGATAAAAAAAATCATTTTTAACCTTAACCTTTACATCAGAAGAAAAGGGTTCACAAGGCGAATTATCCAAAAAATTTCCTATTTTTCGATAAATATTTCCTGCTATTCTCTCATGATTTTTGCTATCACCAGACAGAGCATAAACCTTGCAATCAATAAATTCATGCTTAATCTCTGAGAATTCCTCACCTGCTAAATACTCTTCTGCTGTAATAACTAATTTTTCTCGCTTTAAAACCACTCAGATGTCCTCAGTGATGTCAGTTTAATCAAACCAGGTACTTCAGATATTTCTTGCGTTGTCCAAAAGAGACTGCCATGAATTACATCTAATGAAATATTTATCAGCTGTTGTTCAAAATGGTTAAGCCATTGAGTAGTCGCATGGCTTGCTTCCCGTTCTGTTCCAATAGTTAACTCAAAAAGATGACATTGTTTTACGCTCTGCAAGCGAAGCTCTTTAGCTTTAATAGCCAGCATAGGATTAACAAGGTCAGGGTTTAATAGATAACCTGCAACCTCTACCTGTTGCCCATCTAGTAATTGTTGTTTTAAAGCAGAAGTTTTTTCCTGAGGTGCATTCTTATCCATCATTGCAGCAACAATTCGTAATCGCAAAAACTGCATTATAAACTGTTCTCCATTCAATACAGGCTGCCAGCAAATCAATTTATCAATGTTTGTACGGTATTGGTGTAAATAATCCATAGCTAATAATGCACCGGATCTTAACCCCCAGAGGCTGATTGAATCATATCCTTTGTCTTGTAAGCACTTTACAGTAATATCAATATTGTTTAGCCAAACATCCCAGGTAGCCTCAGAAAAATCACCCTGACTATCACCTGTACCCCACAAATCAAAAACTAAAACAGAATAACCTTGTTCGGCAAAAGCTCTGGCTTGCATGGCCACCATACGCCGTGATTTATTCATTTCCTCGGCAAACGCAGGTATATGCAGAATACAACGGGATACATTTTTAGTCGTTGAAGAATAATACACAGTAAACAGTTTCCCCGGCCCACAGCTAATAAACGAAGGCTTTATCTTATAATGTCCCTTTTCCATACGCACCCATCAAAAACTATTAAAATACAAACTAAAGATGATATCCACGTTCTACATACCCTTTTAATTTTTTATAAATATCTTCGATAATCGGCTTCTTAGAAAAAACCAAATTATGTAACCCTGCAACCTCATCTGGATCATCCTCATATTCATGCGCCAAATCATTTTTTAATTGTCGTAAAACTTTCCATTCATCCGCACTGGAAATGATCCCGATCTTTTTCAGTTTATTCAAAATATCAATAAAGGATAAGGTCTCACTATTATCCTCAAAACGATTTAACAATAACTTAAATAATTTCTCGCCTATGGCATCTTGTAATTTATAAAATCGATACAAATACGGATCAAGTATCTTTTTTACAGCAAGCAAAGATTGAATCTTCTTTTGATGCATATCCTCTGAGTTATCATGAATGATATATAAATCAATATCGCCTCCTTTCTTGCTATCATCGACTCGATTACCAAACAAATAAACACGCGCTTGATGACCAAATATTTTTTTGGTATTAAATACAATGGAGTTAGTTTCAAAATTACTGATACGCATTTAACTAACCATTACTTTTGTTCAGTTAAAGACTGCAAATACACTTGCATATCCTCGTTCACAACACGTTCATAAATTTCTGCAACAGGCAAACGAAAATCAATGGACTCAAAAAACACCTCATCACCCAAGTAATAATGCTCTGATTGCCAATGGTTATGTCTACGACAAACCTCAATATCCACTATATCCTGTTCAATCAACACATATTCTAATAAGCTAGGCAACTGCTGATAAGCCGTGCGCTTTAATGTATGGTCTATCTGCCGGGTAGATTTAGATAAAACCTCTACTAAAATTAACGGAGCATCGGTAATACCCAAGTCATTTGTTTCATGGTCACATACCACTAAAACATCAGGGTAAAAAAAATTCCTTTCGACTTGTACTTTCATATCGGATGCAAAAGGCTCACATGGTGTGTTTTTAAGAATATTACCTAGTTCTCGGCTTAAATTAGCAACAATACGATTATGATTAGTACTTGCCCCAGCCATGGCATAAACATCGCCATTAATAAACTCACGTTTTACTAGACTAACAAGTTCAGTGTCCAGATACTCTTGAGTAGACAAAGGCTCTTCTTTAAATTTTAAATTCATAAGTAGTTTTATAACTCATTCAGTAGATTTGCTAACAACTGAGTCCGTGACTCTCTCGAATGTTGTTTAATCAGTGCATCGTCAACAGCCGGTAAATCACCTTGCTTTATTTTTCGCAAAAACGCTTTTAAATTTTCAACAATTAATTGTTTATCATCTAAGGGTACAATATACGGACAACCCACTTCATTTAATACCCCAGCAGTATCACCATCAGGATCAGTCAAGGCAAAAATAGGTTTTTTAGCACGAATATATTCATAGACCTTTGCCGGAATCTGATGGTTACAATTAGCGGCCTGAAAAATAAGCAAGGCATCAACTGTCAACATCTCCGCTAACGCTTCTTCATAAGAAACGCCGGGTTCTAAAAATACAATATCCTGCAAACCATTTTTATCAATCAATTTAGCATGTAATCCATCATGCCCGGTGGCTCTAAGAATCACCTTAAATGTAACGGGAGCAATAACTTTACTCGCTAACAAATCAGCCAATGCCTTAAAGAATTCACGCGGATCGCGTTCAGAAGGGTACAAAACGCCACTATGTAATAAAACGATTTGCTGAGCATTCTTTTTTTGCAAAGCTTGTTTGCATGCATCGGATTTTTCCGCCTGGATAAAATTGTCCTCATCAAAACCATTGGGAATTAATACCCATTTAGACTGAGGTATCTCTGGATAACGCTCTGCATACATGGATATAGCACCGGGTGTAGTAAAAACAGCTCGCGAACAATGGTTTATTGTTTGCGCTTCAATCCAGCGGTATATAGCTCGCTGCCTAGAGTTAACTGGATAATCCTCCTCAGTCATTGAATCCCTAAAATCAGCGACCCAGGGAATTCCAGTGAGTCGATGTAAAATCAGACCCAATAAATGTGCCGTTGCGATAGGATATGTAGACCAAATAACGGCAGGTTTGTTTTTAAGGATCATCCATAATCCAGAAACTGTCCCACCTAAACACCAGCTAACCCAGCGATCAGGCAAAGCCATCCAGCCTAAATAACGACCCTTAAATGATAAATGTCTAGAGGTATCTAATGCAAAGGCTCTTTTTACCGTAACTTCGGTTGGAATTTCATCCATTTGCCCATCATTTACCTGAATATATGCTCTAGGATCAACAGATAAGACTTGTGCCTGCCACTCATGAGCCAACAAATACTGGCAAAATTTCAAAGTACGCTGAATACCACTACTTACCCTGACGGGTGGAAAATGATAAGCAATCATTAAAATCGATTTCATGTTTTGAATTCTGTTCATTTCACTTGGTGGCAATATTCAGGCCAAACTTCGCGACACAGCTATGCATTTTTGAATGATTAATTTAAAGATGGAACGCACTCCCCATAAGTACCCACAATTTCAGTTAATATGTCTAGGAGGCTGTCCGAGAATAGAAGTCGTAGCGAGGGGAAGCTATTTTGAGTC
>CAZDMC010000086.1:0-7162 GCA_964506335.1 uncultured Methylomarinum sp.
CTGGCTTCTCTAGATAGAGGATACAAACTAAATAACTTTTCTTTATATCTTTCAGCCAGCGCTTTATTCCCCAGGGCTCGTTCGGTTTGTACGCCATACCACAAGGTTTCAGAAGTATGGCTAGTGACAGCTAAATAGCGTTCCAAAAATGCACGGGCAGATAAAAAATTTCCTTTGCTATAACTAATTTTTTGCATTTCTAGCAGTGCAGGTGAATATCGACTGTTTTCTTGTAAAGCTTGTCTGAAATTAGCTTCTGCTAATGACTGCTTGGCATTTTTTAATTGGCAGAGCCCGATATTGGTATAGGCAAACCATTTTCTATTATTAAGAGGCATCGTCAATGCTTGTTTTAAAAGCGCGATGCCTTGTTGATATTGACCTCTTGCACATAAAAAACGACCATAGTTGTTTTTTATACTGAAATTATTGTCATTAATACTTAATGCATGCTGATAATGTTGAGCGGCTATGGATCGTTGATTCAAGCGTTCATGCATAACGCCTAGCGCATTGTGTATTTCTTCATTATTTGAATCTAAATCCAAGGCAATATCCAGTTTTTCCTTTGCTGTTTTGATCATATTCAATTCCAGGTATCGTACCCCCAGCTGTAAATATAATTCTGCTTTTTCCTTGCTTGGCATTTGTTTAGACGATTTTCCAGTAGAAACACAGGCAGTAAGAAAAATACAGATAAAGCAAATTAGCAGGCTTTTTGTGTGTTTTTTAAGCGGCATTGGCAGACCTTGGTTGTTGTAATTTTAGATGCCTGCGGCTTTTGTCTTTTACTTTACCCACTAATTGCCCACAAGCGGCGTCAATATCATTACCTCGTGTTTTTCTTATGGTGGTGACAATACCGGCCTTATGAAGAATATCTTTAAATCTGGAAATAGTTTGCCTGGATGAACAAAGATAATGAGAGTCTGGAAAAGGGTTAAAAGGAATAAGGTTTATTTTTGCAGGGACATTTTTTAATAATTTAAGCAAGGCTTTGGCATCTTGTATGCTGTCATTAATACCATCCAGCATAACATATTCAAAAGTAATGTGCTTTCTGGGACCTTTATTGGCATATTCTCTACAGGCTGCCATTAAATCCTTAAGAGGATACTTTTGATTAATGGGTACCAGCTCATTTCTTAACGCATCATTAGCTGCATGTAATGATACCGCCATACTAACATCGCATGCTTCATTCAGTCTATTGATGGCTGGAACTATGCCAGATGTACTGACGGTAACCCGTCGTTTGGATAAGCCATAAGTGAAATCATCCATCATTAAATTCATGGCAGCCACTACATTGTCAAAATTCAGTAAGGGCTCTCCCATCCCCATCATCACTACATTAGTGATTTTTTTGCTGTCGCCTAAGCGTTTTTGAGCGATATAAAGCTGACCAATAATTTCTGCAACCGACAAATTTCTGTTAAATCCCTGTCGAGCTGTTGAGCAAAAAGTACAGGCTAAAGCACAACCAATTTGTGAAGATACACATAAAGTGCCGCGTTTATCCTCAGGAATAAAAACACTTTCAATACGATTACCCAGCCCCATTTCTACCACCCATTTTATGGTGCCGTCGGATGCTATTTGTTCAATTAAAATTTCCGGGGCGGTAATCGTACAATGCTCTTTTAAATAGTTGCGTAATGATTTGCTTAGATTAGTCATCTGCTCAAAATCAGTGACATCTTCCTGATATATCCATTTTAAAAGCTGGGTTGCTCTAAACGGTTTTTCACCCATCTTTACAAAAAAGTCTGCCAGGCCTTTTCTGTCGAAATCAAGTAAATTGATAGAGGTTTGCATTAAGAAAATATCAACACAGTTATTTTTTTGAAAATCTAGCGAATACGGTCACAAAGTTCATTATCTGAAAAGAAGTAGGCAATTTCTCGTTCTGCTGATTGAATGGCATCCGAACCATGGACTGCATTTTCATCAATACTTTCAGCAAAATCAGCACGAATAGTGCCAGCTTCTGCTTCTTGAGGATCTGTCGCGCCCATCAAGTCACGATTTTTTAAGACTGCATCTTCGCCTTCAAGCACTTGTACAACAACAGAGCCAGATGTCATAAAAGCAACCAGATCAATAAAAAAAGGACGCTCTTTATGCTCTGCATAAAAACCCTCTGCCTGTTCTTGAGATAATAGCAACATTTTAGATGCAACTATTTGTAAATCATTTTTTTCAAACCGACTGACAATTTCGCCAATCACATTTTTAGCGACAGCATCCGGTTTAATAATTGAAAAAGTACGTTCTATTGCCATTGTGTTTAAAACTCCAGTTTTTATAAAATAAAAAAATCAGCTAAAAGCACCATCTCTTGATCTTTTAACCTTGAACCTTGTGCCTTGAACCTGCTCTCAAGGCATCCCATCGAAATCCTGGCCTTCGACAACAGGGACCATTAAATCTTCCTGGGTAATTCCCAGAGCTAATACAATAGGACTAGCCACATAAATAGATGAATAGGTTCCAATGCCAACGCCTACTAATAATGCGATAGCAAAGTTATGGATGATTTCGCCGCCTAATACAGCTAAAGCCACTAATACTAAAGCCGTTGTGATAGATGTCATTAATGTTCTGCTTAAGGTCTGGTTGAGCGAAATATTCATGATATTTTCGGGGCTATCTTTTCTTAAAGTTCTGAAATTTTCTCTAATTCTGTCGTAAACAACAATAGTGTCATTTAAAGAATAACCGATGACTGCTAATACGGCGGCCAGAACCGTTAAATCAAATTCCATTTGTAAAATAGAAAAAAAGCCCAAGGTGATGATGACATCATGCAGTAATGCCGCTACCGAGCCTAAAGAAAATTTATATTCAAAGCGCCAGGCAATATAAAGCAGAATACCAAACATGGCATAGAGTAATGCTAAGCCTCCATCTTCAGTGAGTTCGTCACCGACTTGAGGGCCCACAAATTCAACTCGGCGAATAGTCGCAGGTTCTGCGCTATTAGCATTAACTACTTGTAATATTTTACTACTGAGTTCAGCATTGCTAACACCTTCTCTTGGTTTTATACGAATCAGAACATCTTTAGTGGTGCCAAAATTTTGCACAGTTGCATCAGAAAATCCCATTTCATCCAGTGCTGTACGCAATACAGTTAAATCAGCAGCTTGTTGATAACCAACTTCAACCAAAGTGCCACCGGTGAAATCAATGCCCAGTTTTAATCCGTTCACCACAAAAGAAGCAATAGATGCGACAATTAATATGCTGGAAAAAACCAGGGCAATTCTACGCTTACCTAAAAAATCAATATTTTGTTTAAACATTTCTTGTTTTCCTATTACACCGACAGTTTATCTATGTGACGATTGCCATAAATCCAGTTAATCAACATACGCGTTCCCCAGATTGCGGTAAACAAAGAAACCAGAATACCGATGGATAAAGTGACCGCAAAACCTTTGATTGGGCCTGTGCCAAAACCAAACAGTACTAAGGCTACCAGCAAGGTAGTGATATTGGCATCAAGAATGGTAACAAAGGCTTTTTCATAGCCAATAAATATACTGGATTGCGGGGTATTGCCTATTTTAATTTCTTCTTTAATCCGTTCAAAAATCAACACATTGGCATCAACCGCCATACCGACTGTTAATACAATACCGGCAATGCCCGGCAAGGTTAGTGTGGCTTGTAATAAAGACAAAACAGCAACAATAACAATTAGATTAAATGCCAGTGCCACGTTCGCCACTAAGCCAAATGTTTTGTAAAACACTGCCATAAAAATCAGTACTAACACAAAACCCACCACAACAGACATCAAGCCTTTATCAATATTATCCTGCCCCAGGCTTGGCCCTACGGTGCGTTCTTCAACAATATCGACAGGCGCTGCCAATGCGCCAGCTCTTAGCATTAAAGCAAGATTACGCGCCTCCATGGGATTGTCCAGGCCTGTTGTCTGGAATCGCTTGCTAAAAGAATCACGAATGGTGGCAACACTGATTACTTTTTCTATTTTTTCTTTATGACGAACTTTTTTGCCATTTACTATGCGGATTTCAGATTTATATTCAACAAACACCACGGCCATCGGTCTGCCAATATTTTTATGAGTCATGTCGCCCATTTTTTTGGCACCTATCCCGTTTAAGGTGATAAATACAGCCGAGGAACCTTGCTGATCGAAACCAGAAGATGCGTCAACCACTTGATCTCCCGTTACAATAACGCGACGTTTTAATAAAATAGGCGAGCCATCTTTTTCAAAATAAAGACGTGAGCCAATCGGGGTACGACCCTCAACCGCTTTTTGTACATCATTTTCGATATCAACCAGACGATATTCCAGTGTTGCGGTTTTGCCAAGAATATTTTTAGCTTCTGTGGTGTCTTGAATGCCGGGTAACTGAACCACAATGCGATAGTCGCCTTGTTGTTGAACAACCGGTTCTGCAACACCTATTTCATTAACCCGGTTGCGCAGAGTGGTCATGTTTTGCGCCAGAGCAAACTTTTTTATTTCTGCTTTTTCATTTTCAGAAAGCTTGACCTGTAACTCAGTCGACCCCTCTGTTTCAATAACCGTTAATTCGCGAAAGTCATCATCCAGTAAATCCATGACTGCCTGTTTGTTTTCTTCTGTTTTCAGTTTTATCTTAATAGTGCCATTCTTTTTGGAGATGGATTTATATCTGATTTTGACCGCTCTTAGTGCAGAGCGAATATCACTGGCATAACGATCCTCAGCCTGTTTGATTGCGGCATCCATATCCACTTCCATCAAAAAATGCACGCCACCACGAAGATCCAGTCCCAGATACATAGGGCTAGCGCCCAAAGCACGTAACCAGTCAGGTGTTGCAGGCGCTAAATTCAAGGCAACTGTGATATTACGCCCCACATTTGCCTTTAAAAAATCGGCTGCTTTTAATTGCTCATCGGTATTATGAAAACGGGCAAGGACTTTACCGTCTGCAAATTCAAAGGCTTTAAGGTCTAAATGGGCGGTTTTGAGACTTGCTTCAATTTCATCTGCTTTAGCTTGTTCCAGCTTTTTGGTGGTTGAAGAGGATAATTGAACGGAAGGGTCATTACCATATAAATTAGGTAAGGCGTAAATAATTCCAACCACCAGGACGCTCAGAATTATTAAGTTTTTCCAAAAAGGGAAACGATTTTGCATTTTTTTTCCAGCGATTAAACGACAAAACCCAATAGATAAACGCTATTAGGTTTTGCGAAAAATAGAGTTTATGATTTTGATTTCTTACTTACAGTTTTGTATGTGCCTTTTGGCATCATGTTGGCAATAGCATGACGTTGAACATAAATAAAGCTGTTCTCATTGACTTCAAGTTTTACAAAATTTTCATCTACTTCAGTTACTTTACCTAAAACGCCACCACTGGTAACGACTTCTGTTCCTTTTGATAAGGCCGAGAGCATTTGCTTCTGTTCTTTTGCTTTCTTGGCTTGAGGGCGAATAAATAAAAAATAAAAAAACGCCAAAATTGCCAATGGAAACAGTAGGCCCTCAATGCCAGGAGATGAATCTGCCGGAGCCGCTTGAGCTATTGCATCAGATATAAAAAAACTCATTATTTTCCTCTGTTATTATTATAAATTACCTGAGCCTCAGCTTGAAACATGCCCAGATTAAAACCTGCCATTATGACACATTTGGTACAGGTTTACCGCGTAACTGATAAAATTTATTAATAAAACCATCAAATTCTTTGTTTTCAATTGCCCCACGCATGTTTTCCATCAGCTTTAAATAGTAATACAGGTTGTGAATGGTGTTTAATCTGGAGCCCAGTATTTCTTTACATTTATCCAGATGACGCAGATAAGATCGTGAATAATTCTGGCAGGTATAACAAGCACAAGAGTCATCCAGTGGGCGAGTATCCAATTCATACTGACTGTTTCTGATTCTGACCACACCTGTAGTGGTGAATAAATGACCATTTCTGGCATTGCGCGTGGGCATCACGCAATCAAACATATCTATGCCGCGTCTAACCGATTCCACCAGGTCTTCTGGCGTGCCCACACCCATTAGATACCGAGGCTTATCTATTGGCATTTTGTGGTGAATAACATCTAATGTCGCCATCATTTCTTCTTTGGGTTCGCCTACCGAAAGACCGCCAATAGCATAGCCATCAAAACCTATATCAACTAAACCGGTAATTGATTCTTGCCGTAACTGTTCATACATACCGCCTTGCACTATGCCAAATAATGCGGCCAGATTATCGCCATGCGCCTGCTTACTACGTTGCGCCCAGCGTAAAGACAGGCGCATGGAATCTGCTGCTTCCTGAATGGTTGCCGGATAAGGTGTACATTCATCAAAAATCATCACAATATCAGAGCCTAAATCACGCTGAACCTGCATGGATTCTTCGGGACCCATAAAAATTTTGCTACCATTGATGGGCGATTTAAAAGTGACGCCTTCCTCTGTAATTTTACGCATAGCACCCAGGCTAAACACCTGAAAACCGCCTGAATCGGTCAAAATGGGTTTGTCCCAATGCATAAAATCATGCAGGTCACCATGCGCTTTTACTACTTCCATTCCTGGGCGTAGCATTAGATGAAAGGTATTGCCTAAAATGATTTGCGCACCGAATCCAGTTAATTCTTCCGCTGTCAGTGATTTTACTGAACCATAGGTACCTACGGGCATAAAAATCGGCGTTTCAATGAGGCCGCGAGAGAATGTTAACTGCCCTCTGCGTGCATGGCCGTCAGTATTTTTTAATTTAAATTCCATTAAGTTCGAAAAATTTTTGCCATCAAAATGTCTGCTCAAGAGAAGTAATAGTATTAACCGATAAATATTCAAAATGCTTATCAATAGTCAGTACAGAGACTGAATATCGAGATGCAACTGTAGCAATAAGCGCATCACTAACTGGCAAAGTGATGCCTTTTTGCCTTAAAGCCTGAAGACAAAAACCGGCTTTAATCCAGTCATTTTTTGTAGTTTCCAGTATTTCAATAGCCTAAATAATAAACTCTAATTGTTGCTGCTCCTTTTTACCTTTAGCACTTTGTAACAACTCAGTAATTACAACACCACACAACAACGCTTGATCTTTTTCAATCGCACTAGGAGGCTGTCCGAGAATAGAAAGTCTACTGCGGAAAAGCTGATTTTGGC
>CAZDMC010000087.1:0-7158 GCA_964506335.1 uncultured Methylomarinum sp.
AATCTGATTTTTGTGGTTAACTGTAATTTACAGCGGCTGGATGGCCCGGTACGCGGTAATGGCAAAATTATTCAAGAGCTGGAAGCTGAATTTCGTGGTGCTGGCTGGCAAGTCATTAAAGTGGTCTGGGGTCACGGCTGGGATGCTTTATTGGCACGCGATAAAGAAGGTTTGCTGGCTAAACGCATGATGGAATGCGTGGACGGTGATTATCAGACTTTTAAATCCAAAGACGGGGCTTATGTTCGCGAACACTTTTTCAATACCCCTGAATTAAAAGAAATGGTACATGACTGGTCTGATAATGATATTTGGCGGCTGGATAGGGGAGGGCATGATCCTTCTAAAGTGTTTGCTGCCTATCAAAAAGCGGCCAATCACAAAGGACAACCCACGGTTATTTTAGCCAAAACTATTAAAGGTTATGGCATGGGGTCATCTGGTGAAGCACAAAATACTTCACATCAACAGAAAAAAATGAGTATGGAGTCGTTACGACGCTTTAAGGAAAAATACTCGTTACCTGTAGAAGATTCAGAATTAGAAAGCTTACCTTATCTGAAATTTGCAGAGGGTTCGCCAGAACTGACTTATATGCTGGACAGGCGTAAGGAATTAGGGGGTTATATTCCTTCAAGACGGACTCAAACTATCCCTCTGGATGTTCCGGCGTTAGCAGATTTTAAACCTTTGCTGGCAGGTACCGGAGAAGGCCACGAAAGTTCTACCACGATGGCTTTCGTGCGGATGCTGGGTATTCTGGTTAAGGACAAAAATATCGGCAAACGTATTGTGCCGATTGTACCCGATGAATCCCGTACTTTTGGCATGGAAGGCATGTTTAGACAATTGGGGATCTGGTCTCAAGTCGGACAACTTTATACCCCGCAAGATGCTGAACAGTTGATGTATTACAAGGAGGACAAACACGGTCAGGTCATACAGGAAGGCATTAATGAAGCCGGTGGCATGTGTGACTGGATAGCAGCAGGTACCGCCTATTCTGCGCATAATGTACCAATGATCCCGTTTTATATTTTTTATTCCATGTTTGGTTTTCAGCGGGTGGCCGACCTAATCTGGGCAGCAGGTGATCAATGTACTCGAGGATTTTTATTGGGTGCAACTGCGGGTAGAACCACCTTAAATGGAGAGGGTTTACAGCATGAAGACGGCCATAGCCAGGTTTATGCAGCCACTGTGCCCAATTGTGTTTCTTATGATCCTACCTTTGCTTTTGAAGTTGCAGTGATCATTCAAGATGGCATGAAGCGTATGTATATTGACCAGGAAAATATTTTTTATTACATCACGGTGATGAATGAAAACTATGGGCAACCGGCATTACCGAAAGGTACAGAAGAGGATATTCTGAAAGGCATGTATTTGTTTCAGAAAGGCAAGAACAATAAATCACCACGTGTGCAATTATTAGGTTCGGGGACTATTTTTAATGAATCAATCGCAGCTGCACAGTTATTGCATGATGACTGGAAAGTGGAAGCGGATTTATGGAGTTGTCCGAGTTTTAATGAATTAGGTAAAGACGGTCAGACTTGTGAACGCTGGAATCGTCTGCATCCGACAGAAACACCGAAAGTATCTCATGTTACGCGTTGTTTGAGTGATGCCGAAGGGCCTGTGATTGCCAGCACCGATTATGTACGGGCTTTTGCTGAACAAATCAGGGCATATATTCCAGCATCTTATACTGTTTTAGGTACGGATGGTTTTGGGCGTTCTGATACCCGTGAAAACCTACGCCGTTTCTTTGAAATTAACCGATACCATATTGTCGTTGCAGCACTAAAAAGCCTGGCTGATAGTGGAAAATTTGATTTGGCTAAAGTTGGTATGGCTATTGAAAAATATGATATTAACCCTGATATATCGGCACCCTGGCTGGTTTAAGAGTTGAAATAATGAGCGAATTAATAGAAATAAAAATACCTGATCTGGGTGGCGCTGACTCCGTTGAGATTGTTGAGGTTCTGATTAAAGCAGGTGATACTGTTGAAAAAGAACAGACTTTGGCGGTGATGGAAAGTGATAAAGCCACCATGGATTTACCTGCCAATATGGCAGGTACCATTCAGGAAGTCATTTTTAAAGTCGGGGATAAGGTTTCTCAAGGAACTTTGGTTGCCATGTTGCAGGCTGGAGCCAGTATTGCGCCAGTTGAAGAAAAACCGGTGGAAGAAACCAAGGTAGAAAAACAACCAACAGTAAAAGCTGAATCTGAACCGGTTAAGGCTATCCCCGAAGTGTCCCTTCCCGTTGTAGTGACTACTTCTGAACCAGTAGTGAGCAATAGTCAAGCCCATGCCACACCGAGTGTACGATTATTCGCCAGAGAATTAGGGGCCGATTTAGGCAAAATTAACCAGGGCAGTGGACGGAAAGGCCGAATTCTTAAAGAAGATGTCCAGTCTTATGTTAAAAAAGTGATGGCGAAAGGGGGGGGGCAAGGTTCTGGTGCTGGAATACCACCTATTCCTGAAATTGATTTTAGCCAATTTGGTGAGACTGAAACTCAGCCATTAGGTAAAATTAAACGCTTAACAGGCGAGCATATGGTGCGTGTCTGTTTGAATGTACCAATGGTAACTCAGCATGATGAAGCCGATATTACTGAAATGGAAGATTTTAGAAAAGCCAATAATGCAGGAAAACCAGAAATTAAATTAACCGGTTTAGTTTTTATTATTAAAGCCCTGGTCGCAACACTGCAAAAATTCCCTCAATTTAATAGTTCGCTTTCTGTGGATGGTCAATCATTAATCTATAAAAAATATTTTAATATTGGGATTGCCGTTGAAACACCAAATGGCCTGATGGTTCCTGTGATTCATGGTGCTGAGCAAATGAATCTCAATCAGTTATCTGCTACTTTGGGTGATTTAAGTAGCAAAGCCCGAGAAGGTAAATTACCCCCTTCTGCAATGCAGGGTGGTTGTATGGCAATTTCCAGTTTAGGGGGTATTGGTGGCACAGCTTTTACGCCGATAGTGAATGCGCCTGAAGTGGCTATTTTGGGTGTCAGCCGTTCTAAAATGCAACCGCTCTGGAATGGCTCTGAATTTGTACCTCGGCTAATATTACCTTTGGATTTAACGTATGATCACCGAGTGATTGACGGTGCAGAAGCAGCTCGGTTTTTGGTGGCATTAACCCAATATCTGGGTGATATACGCCGATTATTATTGTAAACAGGGAGTTAATATTATGAGCAATACACATGCAGAAGTTTTAATTTTAGGCGGTGGCCCCGGAGGCTATACCGCTGCTTTTCGTGCCGCAGATTTAGGAAAAAAAGTCACCCTGATTGAGCGTTATCCAGTGATTGGTGGCGTATGTTTAAATGTAGGCTGTATTCCTTCAAAAGCATTATTACACATGGCGCAAATCATCCATGAAGTGGATGAAGTAGCCAGTCATGGTATCAGTTATGGCAAACCCAGTTTTGAACTGGAAAAAATCAAAGGCTGGAAAGAAAGTATCACTAAAACATTAAATACCGGTTTAGCAGGATTAATCAAACAGCGTAAAATCACCTTAGTTCATGGTGTGGGTTCATTTGCATCAGCTAATTCTATTGTGGTTGAATCAGAAGCAGGTAGTCAAACCATTACCTTTGATAATGCCATTATTGCAACCGGTTCTCAACCAGCTAAAATTCCTGTTTTCCCCAATGATGACCCTAGATTATGGGATTCTACTGATGCTTTAGAGCTACATGAAGTCCCTAAAAAATTGTTAATTGTTGGTGGCGGCATTATCGGCCTGGAAATGGCAACGGTTTATCATGCCCTGGGTTCTCAAATTAGCGTGGTTGAATTAATGGATCAGATTATCCCCGAGTGTGATGCAGATTTAGTTAGACCTTTGCATAAGCGTATTAAAAAACAGTACGAAAATATCTGGCTGGAAACTAAAGTCGATGAAATTAAGCCGTTAAAGAAAGGACTAAAAGTCACTTTTTCTGGAAAAAAAGCCCCAGAAGCGGAAACTTTTGATGCGGTACTGGTTGCGGTAGGCCGTAGACCGAATGGTTTTAAAATAGCCGCAGATAAAGCCGGTGTTGAAGTCGATGAGATGGGTTTTATTAATGTTAATGAACAACAAAGAACTAATGTCGATAATATTTTTGCTATTGGTGATATAGCAGGCAACCCAATGTTAGCTCACAAAGCGGTGCACGAAGGCAAAGTAGCGGCAGAAGTTATTTCCGGTTTAAAAGCAGGTTTTGATGCTTTAACGATTCCAGCAGTGGCTTACACAGACCCAGAAGTCACCTGGATGGGTTTGACTGAAAAGCAGGCGAAAAAAGACGGTATTGAATATGATAAAGCCTCTTTTCCATGGGCTGCGAGTGGACGGTCACTCAGTTTAGGTAGAAATGAAGGTATCACCAAAATATTATGTGATAAAGAAACGGGTCGAGTATTAGGTGCAGGTATGGTAGGTTCCAATGCAGGTGAACTCATAGCAGAAGCGGTTTTAGCCCTGGAAATGGGGGCTGATGCAGAAGATATAGGCTTATCGATTCACCCGCATCCTTCATTATCAGAGACGTTTGGGTTTGCCGCTGAAATGATTACCGGTACCATTACCGATCTTTACATCAAGAAAAAATAATAGCAGGAAAGCATGACAGTTAATAATCACGATTTTAAAAATGCACTTAAACTATGGGTCAGTGGTGTCACCGTAGTCACTGCTCAAACAGAGCAACTCGGATTAAAAGGCATGACCGCTACCTCATTCAGCAGTGTTTCCCTTGAGCCGCCACAAATTCTGGTTTGTATTAACAAAACAGCGGATACCGGTGATGCGGTGTTAGCCGGAAAATCGTTTGCAGTGAATATATTGACTGCTGAACAACAGGACGTATCCAACCAGTTCTCAGGTGGCACCAGTCAGGAAGAACGCTTTGCCAATGTAAAATGGCACGAAGGCGAAACCGGCTCTCCCATTTTTGATGATGCTTTAGCTTCCATTGAGTGTACTGTGGTTCAGCAAGTTCTGGCTGGAACCCATTGGGTGGTGATTGGTGAAGTGCAAAATGTGATCTGTCGAACCGGGGAGCCTTTGCTTTATTACAATTCTGCTTATCGTGAATTAAGTGCTAACTTATAAATTTATTTTTAGATAGTCAAAAAAAATGTGATTTCCCTCTAGGAAAGCATAAAAAACTATTGTTAATTGAACTGCAATTGATATTGTAAACGTAGATTGAAACCTTTGATGGATGACGAATACATCTATCCCCTGATGCCAAGTGTAGTGTTTAGGTGGTTTTTCTATACCGAATAATGAGGTTTACAATATTATGCATTCAATGACATTCAAATCAAAAATTTCTCGACTAATTAAAAACAGCCTTGCTAGTAGCTTCTGTATCTTTCAATTATTCAGTATTAGTACTAGTTCATGGGCACAAGGTCAGATGGATTTGTCAACATCTGAGCCCGTTTTAATTTACCAAATATCCCACGAAATACTTGCCGAAAAAGAAACCCTTAAAATAGAAATATACAGTGATGGCTATGCTTTATTATATTATCCATCCTATATGAAAAATTCAGGTAATTATAGTGTTCAACTCTCACAGAGAAACATGCAACGCATGATTCACGCTCTGGACACGCCGAGTGTCAAAAACTTTAGTAATAAGAAGGTGACTTTACAAAAAAAAGCAGAAGATGCTAGGCAAGGTATATTTAGTTTTGTTTCTGATTCCAGTTATTCATCTTTTGAAATGAGTCGTAGTGACGAGAATGGTCACAATAAAATCAAGCAAATGATTAAGTGTCCGCATTTGCAATTTGACGCTAGGCACTATCCTAAAATTACAAGCTTAAATAGACTGGCAGAAGTTGAAACAATGTTGTCTAGTTTAATAAATCAATCAGATTTACAGGCGTTGAGTGATGATTAAACTGAGTGATTTATTCAAAACAAGAGGAAAAACATGTGTAATAATTACTGCTTTACTGCTGTATTTTCCTATTTACAGTACTAGTTGGGCAGGCACCTATATTTTTGCAGGCGAGACCAATGGTACTGATCTTGTTACCCATCCCATCGGCTATACTGGTAGCAATAATCAGCAAATAACTATAAACATTTGTCTTGATGCTGCATCCCAAAATCTTAATGAAATGGAAATTCCGGTACAAAATGTAATCAATACCTGGAACAATTTACAGGAGACTACCGCTAATGTTAATAGTAATGTGCTAGGTTCAGGTGAACTGGATATTGAATCAGTATTACTGCACGAAGTAGGTCATTGTATAGGTTTGGGGCATCCTAATTTTGCTGCATCAGTGATTTCCGGAAATGCCAATAATTCCACGGTATCAACTGATGGTAACAACAATACCTTTAATATCAATGCAGGTGCTGATGGGATTTATGGTTCAGCAGATGATGTTCGCGGCGATGATGAAAATCTGCATTGGTTTAATCTGGATAACAATCCTTTTCTGGTCATTGACCCGGTTGACCAGAGTACCTACAAACGAACAAGCAATAATTTACCGATAGGCGATAATTTTGCGGTAAATGCGGATCGTACTGTATCAAATGCATTGGGTTATCCAAACACAGAAGCATCAATGCAACAAACAACGTTTACTCGTGAAACACAGCGAGAACTAGCTGCTGATGATGTCAGTACACTGCTTTTTGCGCGCACGGGTATCGACAGAAATATTAATACCTCTGACGATTATACGGTAACATTAAATTATGGTGGAATAGTTACTAATGCAAGCAGCAGTGCGGAGTGCGACATTAGTATTTCGATAGATGAACCCAGTAGTTTTGCTTTTTGCAGTACTTCTGGTGTTTTTTTGAGTGGTTCAAATGCTATGATTACTACCGCTGAAATCCATCTCGGCACGCCATTCAACTGGTTTTTTAATGAGGTATCCAATAATCCGGTTATACCTCCAACTAATGAGATACTTAATTTCAATAACTTTAATCTGAATAGTTATGGTGGTGTAAACCAGGATATTACGGGTGCTGTCAATATTGAAAATGCAGGAACTAGCCTACGTTTGACGGGAAATCGCTGGCAGCAAATTGTAATTAATTACACAATTACAGCCGATACAGTGATCGAATTTGATTTCAGTAGTAGCACAG
>CAZDMC010000088.1:0-7104 GCA_964506335.1 uncultured Methylomarinum sp.
CTCTTTAACGAAAAAAATCGGGAAATCTGGCCAAAATCAGCTTTTCCGCAGTAGACTTTCTATTCTCGGACAGCCTCCTAGGTTGCGCTTCACTTAAAAAAATAATGATTTACAACATATACTTATACGACTTCGTGTCGCAAATAACGCCTGCTTCACCGGAAAAATAAAGGTTCGTAGTGGTGTGACTGGCATGATAATCAGCTAGTTGGTGAAAGTCCAACCTTTGCCCTGTGAGAAGGGAAAAAGTAGGCGAAAACTATCTTGAAAAACACCGTCACCTCCAACTCTTGCCCTTTCTGAACTATCGTTATTTCTTGTGGCGAACATCACCCGGAGTCATATTGTATAGTCGCTTAAATGCCTTTGAAAATGCTGCCTCACTTTGATACCCACAACTCAAAGCAACATCGAGAACTTTTCTATCATCTTCTTTAAGAAAACGATAAGCCATCTCCATTCGTATATGCATCAAATAGGTCATGGGTGTTTCATTTAAAGTTTTAGTAAATCGTTCAATAAAGGCTGAGCGTGAGAGGTTTGACAGGGCGGAAAAATCTTCTAGACTCCAGGATTTATCAGGCGCCTGATGTATTGCTTCTAATACCTTGCGCAATGCTTGATCAGTATAAGCTGCAAAAATCCCGGTCTTTTCTGAAGTTGAGCTTAAGTAACAGCGGACAACATGAGTGAAGAAAGTGTCCACTAACTTTTCAACAAGAATGTTAGAACCGATACTGTCATGTTCTGATTCAGCAATCAGCAAGGCAATAAGATGCTTCATCCAGTTTGGGTCGGTATGAAAGTCAGCCCTGACAATAATTGAACTGGGTAATGCCTCCAACAGTGGGTTACGAACATTTTCATCGAATTCAAAAGTACCACATAAAATTCCGCTTGCATCAGAACGCAAACCACCAGCAAGACTATATTCTTGAGAACACTGACTTTCACTATGATCAAAATCTATAGCTTGAATAATGTGCTCAATGCCTCGAGCAATAAAAAACAGGTCACCTTCTTGCAAGACATGGGCTGACTGTTCACTTCCTAGCATAATTTTACACTGCCCATGTATTATCAAATGAAAGACTGCTTGATTTTTTACGATGGTCGGAAATTGCCAATTACCACAGTTTTGACCCTGATAAAAAATTTTAGCCCTTAATCGCGTATGTCTTAATAGTAAGTCATTTAAATCACACATAGATTTCTCTGTTCCTTTTTAAGAAAACGCATTGTATCCCATATTTTTGATCAAGTTATCCGGATTTTATAACAAGTAATACGTTTTTTCTTTATGTATAGTTCTATCCCTAATTAGATCCATTTTCAAGTAATTTGGTCTATTTTCTTAAAATGTAACAATACGTTCTTTACGGAGGCAGGAATGCAAAGAAATCAACTAGTCGCTATAACACTTGGCATTATTACATTTGGTTTAGCATCAATGACAACTTCGGCTTCTGGCACATATACTCCAGGGGGAAGTGGTGGTAATAATTACCAAATGAACAAGTTAATATTTTACAAAAAAGTCACTTGTAATCATTGTCCATTCCCCAGCCGAGGGAAAAGCGCTGAAGATGCTCAGGCTTTGCTTCAGGAACTTAGCGAAGACAGTGTGCTGTCTAGCAAAGAACAACGGGCTACTTTTAGCTATCTTCAACGCCGTTTTAAACTGAGGGAAAACTAGACTATGTTACATTTTTTTAAACACACTAAATACATAGCGGCTACTATAGTAATCTATGCAATTTCATCTGTTGCCCTGGCAGAGTCACCTTGGCTACCTGCTCCACAATCTGGCAATGCAACCATATCTTATATTTATACAACAGCAGATGAGTTTCGTGTAGGAAAGAATCGAACTTCTCTTCCAGATGATCTGGAGCAACATAATGCACTTTTAAATTTAGAATATGGGATTACGGATCGACTTGCAATAGACCTTTCCTTTGGCTATGCGCGCACAGAATTTGTTGAAGATGCAGTATTATCACCTTCTTCAAGCTTTGATGGGCTAATTGACCCCAAATTAGGTGTTCGTTATAAAATCTGGGATGAACTTGAAGACGGAGGCCTGACTCTCACCTTGCATAGTGCTGCAATTTTTGGCGGCGGTTATAATTCAGGAGCACTCAATTCAATTGGCGAAGATGCATTTGGATTAGAGTTTTCAGGTATTGCCGGAAAACTCTGGGAGAACGGTTTAGGTGTCTCAACAGAACTTGGTTTTCGATATAGAGAAGGAGATGTACCCGATGAATTTTTTGCCAATGTAAGTGCTTTTTATTCTTTAGCATCGCGGCTCAATCTCCCTGTTACCTTTAATATTAATTATCACAGGGTTGATGCACTTTCTGGGATAGATATTGGCAGTCCTGGCTTTAACCCCGGTCGCTTTCGTGAAACAGAAGAGGACTATCATATTATTTCGGGTGGTCTTAGTTATAACTTTGCTAATAGTGTGTCAGTCCATGCAAACTATGGAGAAAAGGTTTTCGGAGGACGCAATACTGCAGATAGTAAAATTGTAAGTGTGGGTTTCTCTTATGGTTTTTAAATCGGAAAACAACTTCAATAAACCTCTCAAAATTGGAGTTGTCATTCCAGCCCTGAATGAAGAAGCTTCAATTGCTTTGGTTATTACAGGATTACTTGCACTGCTTGATAGTCACGGGCAAGTACTGGTAGATGAAATAATTATTGCAGATAATGGCTCAGAAGATAATACAGCCAAACTGGCTATTACTACAGGGGCAAAAGTTGTTTACCAACCCACCTCCGGTTATGGACATGCCTGCATTAAAGCCATTTCTGCCTTGGATTGTGTAGATATCATCGTATTTATGGATGGTGATAATGCTTTTTTCCCTGAACAATTACCCCGATTACTTCAACCTTTAACTGAAGGAATGGATCTTGTTCTTGGTTCACGAACACTGGGGTATGCTGAAAAAGGTTCACTGACCCCTCAGCAAAAATGGGGGAATCGGCTTGCGGTGTTTCTGATTCAAACTCTCTGGGGTCATCAATACACAGACCTAGGGCCCTTTAGAGTAATTCGACGAAAGGTATTTGAGACACTAGATATGCAAGAATTGACTTATGGCTGGACTGTAGAAATGCAAATAAAGGTACTGCAAGCAGGTTATCGGGTTTGTGAAGTGCCTGTTAATACTCGCGTAAGACTGGGTAAATCCAAGATCAGCGGCACTCTAAAAGGCTCGATTGGTGCAGCTATTGGGATTATATCCACTATTGCAAAACTCTGGCGACGACAACCTTACTCAGTTAATTCATTAAATGACAAAACATTATTTATTAACTGATCGATTAATAATACACTTTGCTGGGTTTGGTATGGCCTGTTGTTACGGCATATTGGCCTGGAGCTCCTTGTCAGATGCAGGAATAAATCTTGGTATTTTTTATACCTGTATAGTGGTTGCAGGTATTTTTTACATGTGGCCTGCAGGTATTAAAACGTCGCAAATAACGTTGACTGCTATTTTTAGCTGGGCAATTATTTTCCGTCTTATTGGTTTTATGGGGACACCGCTTTTCGAAGATGACTTTTATCGTTATCTTTGGGATGGATACCAAGTAATGACACAGGGTAATCCGTATATTAATACACCTGAGAGTTTTTTTAGCGACCCTGCTGTGTCACCTCAATTTCAAACTATTCTGGGGAATATTAATTATCCTGAAATACCTACTGTCTATGGGCCAGGTCTGCAGTTTCTATTTGGCTTAAGCTATTGGATTAAACCGGCTGAACTTTGGCCTCTCAAAGCCATTCTGATTGTTTGTGACTTATTGCTAATTTACATATTGGTACGCATTGGCACACTGAAAAATGCACTACTTTATGCCTGGAACCCTTTAGTAATCAAAGAAATCGCTTTCACAGCTCACATAGATGGACTGGTGCCTTTACTACTTATTTGCGCATGGTTATGTAAACGGCAAGGGAGAATTGGTTTAATGGCAATCTTATTAGGCTTTGCAGTCACCACCAAAATTCCAGCGATATTGTTTACGCCCTTTTTATTATGGCGTGCCGGATGGAAGCCTATGCTCTATTTTATACTGACACTATTAGCCTGCTATGCCCCTTTTATCGGGAAAGGAGCTAGTGACATTTATGCATTATTTCGCTTTGCCCAGGACTGGCAGTTTAATAGTGCATTTTATGGTCTGTTAGAGTCAGTAACTTCGAGCCGCCTATCACGATACGTGTTAGGCGTAGCAGTCATTATTTGGGTGGCTTGCATCTGGCGAAAACAGCAATTTTCTTTAACCACTCTGCCCAGAGGAGACTTGATTTTTGCCGGGCTGATTTTTGCATCACCCACAATAAATCCCTGGTACTGGCTATGGGTATTACCTTTTAGTGTTGTCTATCCCAGTCGCTGGGTATGGATAGCTTCATTTGCACTGTTACTTTCATATCTAACCGGACTTAATCTTGAAAGTGAAACTTTACAGGCATACCAGCAACCGGCCTGGATACCCTGGGTAGAATTTGGCATCATTGGAATCGCTCTATGTCTGGAATACAGGCTCTATAAATGGCCAAAAATTTTAAGCATATAATCAGGAGATATAAGAAATGAACAGAGACATATATACTAACCCCTTAAAAACCTTGCTAACCCTGTTCTGGTTATTAATAATATCTACCACGAGCTTTGCAACTAATACTCAGCAGTGGAAACAAAGTGATGAAAGTAATGTCAACACAATAAACCATCAACAGTGGCAGACAATTCTGGATGAGTATTTGATAAGTAATCACCCCTCTAAGGTCAATCTTTTTCGCTACAGCCAGGTGGCTAAAAAAGATAAACAAAGACTAAAGCAATATATCTCTAATCTACAAGTTATAGATCCAAGGCACTATAAAAAAACTGAGCAAATGGCCTATTGGATTAATCTTTATAATGCATTGACGGTAGATTTGATACTTGATGATTATCCCGTTAAAAGTATTAAGAAACTTGGGAAAGGCTTATTCAGTTTTGGGCCCTGGGATGATGATGTTGCCGTGATTGCGGGTCAAAATTTAAGTTTGAATGATATAGAACACAAAATTCTACGTCCGATCTGGCAAGATCCAAGGATCCATTATGCAGTAAATTGCGCCAGTTACAGTTGTCCCAATCTTGCAACCAAGGTATTTACTTCAGCTAACATCGATGCTCTTTTGAATCAATCCGCTCGCGATTACATCAACCATACCAGAGGCGTGAGTTTAAAAAATGGGACATTGATTGTATCGAGTATTTATCATTGGTATAGAGAAGATTTTGGCGATAGCGATGCCATGTTAATCAAGCATCTCAATCAATACACAGAACCTGGGTTAAAACAACAGTTGAATCAATATGATGGGGCTATAGATCACAGTTACGATTGGCAGTTAAATGAACCGAGTAAAAAACACTAATCATCAAGGCATTAACAATGACAAAAGGTAAAGCCCTAGTATTTTTGATTATTCTGCTAGCAGCGAGTAGTTTTTTTATTTTTGATTTAGGCCATTATTTCACGCTCGATTTTTTTAAATCTGAACAAGCGAAAATTGATCTATATTATAAAGAATATCCCGGACAGACAGTACTCTTGTATTTTTTTATTTATATTGCTGTCGCGGCATTGTCCTTACCGGGGGCTGCACTCATGACACTGGTGGGTGGTGCTATTTTCGGGGTAACCAAGGGAACATTAATTGTTTCCTTTGCCAGTAGTATAGGAGCAACTCTGGCTTTTCTGGGATCCCGTTTTTTGTTTCGTGATTTTGTACAGTCCCGGTTTGGGCAGCATTTAAATGCCATAAATACCGGCGTGGAAAAAGAAGGTGCTTTCTACTTGTTTACCTTACGCCTGGTGCCTGCATTCCCCTTTTTTGTTATCAATCTGGTCATGGGGCTAACACCCATCAAGACCTTGACCTTTTATTTAGTGAGTCAACTTGGAATGCTAGCTGGCACTTTCGTTTATGTGAATGCGGGCACCCAGATCGCCAAAATTGAATCTTTAAGTGGTATTCTTTCTGCCGAATTAATTTTTTCGTTTGCGATACTAGGTATTTTCCCTCTAGTTGCAAAAAAGATTATCTCTGTGATTAAAGCACGAAAGATATATAAACCTTACAAAAAACCTAAACAATATGACTACAATTTGGTAGTTATCGGTGCCGGTTCTGCCGGTCTGGTCACCTCCTATATTGCTGCAGCAGTCAAAGCAAAAGTTGCATTAGTGGAAAAACATCGGATGGGGGGAGACTGCTTAAATACAGGTTGTGTGCCCTCTAAAGCGTTGCTACGTACTGCTAAATTCCTGAGTCATGCTCAACGTGCTAAAGAATTCGGTCTTAAATCGGCAACGGTTGAGTTTGATTTTGCCCAAGTCATGGAAAGGGTGCAACGGGTGATTAAGCAAATAGAGCCGCATGATTCTGTGGAACGCTATAGTCAACTCGGTGTTGACTGCATAACAGGTGATGCAACCATTACATCGCCTTATACTGTGGAAGTGAATGGTCAAACCCTAACCACCCGTAATATCGTTATCGCTACTGGCGCAAGACCCTTTGTGCCGCCTATTGAAGGTATTGATGAAGTAGGATATTTAACCTCTGATACACTTTGGGATCTACGCAAAAAACCAGAACGTTTACTGGTTTTAGGTGGTGGTCCAATAGGTTGCGAACTAGTGCAGGCTTTTGCCCGCTTAGGTAGTCAGGTCACACAAGTTGAAATGTTACCCCGAATCCTTATTCGAGAAGACCCTGAAATTTCAGCAATGGTCATGGATCGGTTCAAAACCGAAGGCATAGACCTACGTGTTGGACACAAAGCCGTTAAATTCATAACTGATAATCACAAAAAAGTATTGCTTTGTGAGCATCTTGATGGAAACCAGGAAAAACAGGTTTATATTGAGTTTGATGTGCTATTAGTAGCCGTTGGCCGGGTTGCTAACACCAAGGGGTTCGGATTAGAAGACCTGAATATTCCTCTTACACCGACACGAACAATAGATACCAACCAATATTTACAAACACTTTATCCTAACATTTATGCCTGTGTC
>CAZDMC010000089.1:0-3677 GCA_964506335.1 uncultured Methylomarinum sp.
TTTACTATGGCTTATGCACAAGTGTAAGCGGTCAACTGATTTATCTAGGTTTATATACTTCGCTGTTTCTCTTTACATACTCCGTCTTTGATGAGATAAACCTTATCAAACCATTTAAGTCCGAAATTTTTGTGAGTAACCATAATCAAAGTTTTATCTTTAGCCAGATGTTGTAATGCATTTAACACATCTGTTTCAGTGTCTATATCCAGCCCCTCTGTAGGCTCGTCTAATAATAATACCGGGGCATTTTTTAAATAGACCCTGGCTAAGGCAATCCTGCGAGCCTCACCGCCTGACACTTTTATAGCATTTTCACCTAGCCAGCTTTCTATTCCATCAGCTTGCTGGCTGATAAATGTCTCCAGTCCTGCCAGTTTTATGGCCTGGATAATTTCTGCAGGCTTAGCCGTAGGTTTGGCAATTAATAAATTCTGTTTTATTGTCGTTGCAAATAATTGGGTATGCTGAGATAAAACAGAAAATTGTTCCATTAAATGGTCTGATGTTAGCTGCTTATAATTAATCTCGGCATAATCCAGCGTTCCTTGCTGAGGGTCATAAAATCGCATAATCAATTGCAACAATGTGGTTTTACCTGCGCCACTTGCTCCGACAATGGCGATTTTACTTTTTACCGGTATATCTAAGTTTATGTTTTTTAACACCCAGTCTGTCTTTTCGCTATATTTAAAACTGACATTCTTTATATTTATCGCACCGACCTGATTAATTGAACAAGGTGATTCGGCTTCAATAATTGCTGGCGACAAATTAGCCACTCGATAAATTCGATGGGCGACTGCCTGAGTTTTAGCCAGTATTTGAATAGAAGAGGACAATGGCATGAGCAATTCGAAAACGGCCAGCACAGAAAAAGCCAACATCACCAGAATAGCAGCAGAAATATTGCCTTGCTGAAATAAAATAGCACCTAAAACAAGGGTTATCAGCACAGTCACTTGGGATAAAAACAGCGTTAATGCAGATGATAAGGCGAATAACTTATTGTTATTTATTTGTGTTTTAATCAGCCTCTCGGAAGTCCTGATAAATTGCGCTTTATAACGAGAATAGGCATTGAATGCACTGAGTTCAGCAATACCCTGTAATATTTCAACACCCTGAATTTTTAATGTCGCCGCTGTTTCAACCACCTTTTTTGCCTCCCCTTTACCCAAAAAATGAAACCGCCAGGGCAACAGTACAATGGTAAAAAAAAGCATGAGTAATAGCAGTAAACCTAGTGTTATCGAATAACAGGCAACAAAAATGGTAACACCGACACCACCAATAATTGCGATTAAAAAAGGTGAGAATAAGCGTAAATACAAGCCATCCAGCAGATCAATATCCTGACTAATATTATTTAATAAGTCGGCGCTACGCTGTTTAGCAAAACGACCGGGAACCAATGGAATTAACTGGCTAAAAAACCAGCTTCTAATTTCAGCCAGTACTCTAAAAGTCGCTTCATGAGTCACTACGCGTTCAGCATAACGGCCTGCCGTGCGAACTATCGTTAAAGCACGTATTTTAGCGGCTGGTAATAAAAAATTAAAGCCAATAGCAATGCCATCAGGTGCCATGAGTCCGGCAATGGCAGAGGAAGTAATAAACCAGCCAGAAAGTGTTAATAATGCTAGTGAGGCGAGAGCCGTCAATAAAGCAAGAAAAAAGCCGCTGACTAACCACAAGGTGTAGGGCTTAAATAATAGCAGCAACTCTTTCATCTTAACTCAATTATCCGATCCATTTTTGCCGCCACTTGTGGGTCATGGCTGGCGATAATCACTGTTTTATCTTTCAATAATACATCAAAACTATCCAATAATTTTATTTTAGTGTCCCGATCTAGATGCGCGGTAGGCTCATCCAGTATTACAATATCTGCATTTTTTGCCAATGCGCGTGCCAGAGCAATGCGCTGCACCTGGCCTCCTGATAAGCCATAGCCTTTTTCTCCTACCCATGTTTGCAACCCTTCTTTCAGATACTGAGAAAATTCAGTGACCCCTGCTGCATCTACTGCAATTTTAATTTGTTGCTGACTGATACTTTCATCCATTAAGGTAATATTATCTTCAATCGTTGCATAAAAAACAGTGGCATGTTGTCCTGCCCATGCTATTTGCCTAGCGGCGTTTTGTTGAGATACCGTTTTTCCATTAATTAAAATCAGTCCACTATTTGCCTGTTCAAAACCTAATAACAATTCAAATACCGTTGTCTTTCCGCTCCCGGATTTACCTATTAAGGCTATTTTTTCACCGTTTTTTATTTGTATATTCAGCGCGCTTAACACTTGTTTTTGCTGATACCACTTTGATACATTTTGAAATTCTATAGAAAATGCTGATTTGACCTGCTTGTCTTCTGTTTCTGGTATTGGCTGATCCAGAACCTTTAAAATATGATCAGTCGCTCCAATAGCCGCCGCTTTGTCGTGATAATGAACCGATAGTTGTTTGAGTGGATTAAAAAATTCCGGTGCTAACAGTAAAACAAATAAAGCTTCCTGTAATGAAATATCCACTGCTGGACCAAAATGAATCAGACCTAACAATCCTAAACCCACATAAACAGCAACTAATGCAACAGCAACGGCACTAAAAAACTCCAGGACAGCAGAAGATATAAAAGCGATGCGTAAAACCACCATGGTTTTTTCACGGAAATCATTGGCAACCTGATTGATATTTTTTAATTCAGCGTAACATTGACCAAAAAATTTTAATGTGTTCAGTCCTTGTATGCGATCAAGAAAGTAAGCGCTCATTCTGGCCATTGCTAAAAACTGATTACGCTGGGCAGAAGCGGCACCCATACCCACTAGTGCCATAAATATGGGGATTAAAGGGCCAGTCAGCAGAAAAATGATAGCAACCACCCAATTAACCGGTAACACTACGGCTATCATAATCAACGGTAAAACAGCGACAATAATTTGCTGAGGCAAATAACGCGAAAAATAGCCTTCCAGTGCTTCTGTATGTTCTAAAACGGTAGTCACTAATGCGCCACTTTGTTGCTGCTTCGCATAAGCTGGACCTAATAATAAAAAATGAGCCAGTAACTCTTCACGTAAAGACCGTTTAATAGATACTGCAATTTTATAGCCCAGTGTTTGAAAAAAATACTGACAAAGACTGCGAAAAACAAAAACAACACTGAGCAATAGAAAAAATATCCCCAGCTGATCCCATGATTGTTTTTCTATGACTATTTGCTGCAAAATAATTGCTAATAAAGCGGATTGCCCAATAAGCAAAATGCCATTAATGATGCCAATAAGAGCGGTGCCTCTAACCAAATGATTTACGCTACTTTTTCTAGCTTTTAACCATTTAATACACTGTTTTTCTCTTAGCTGACTGGCATCATAAGCCGTTCCATTTTTGGTGGCAAAGGAATCGAATAATTCCAGAATGTTTCGCTTATCAGGCAGTGATTTACTTGGCATATTAGCTGAAAACAGGATGTTATTTATTGAACATGAAATGAGGGAAGAGCAATGGCATTCTATTTATTTTCTGATTCAACCTGGAGGCCAGCTTAATGGTCTGCCACCCAATAAATGCAAATGTAAATGATACACTTCCTGCCCACCATTTTTATTGCAATTAAAAACTGTCCTATAGCCCTCTTCGGCCAACCCTTCTTGTTCCGCTAATTTG
>CAZDMC010000089.1:3698-7064 GCA_964506335.1 uncultured Methylomarinum sp.
GCCCAGTGTCGAATCATCCAGATCATTCAAAGTGGCTATATGTACTTTAGGAATAATCAGAATATGAACAGGTGCCTGTGGATTAATGTCTCTAAAGGCGAGAACATTATCATCTTCAAACACCACATCCGCTTTGATTTCACCGGCCACCATTTTGCAAAACAAACAATCAGACATTTTTTATGCTCACTATGAAATAAAAAGCTACAACATATCCCGTCGCCCCTCAAAAGCATGGGACAAGGTGCCACTATCAGTAAATTCAATTTCTCCCCCCATGGGTACACCGTGTGCAATTCTGCTCGCTTGAATCTGGTGTTTTTTAGCAACTTCAGCAATAAAATGTGCAGTGGCCTCCCCTTCTACTGTTGAATTAGTCGCTAAAATAATTTCTTTGATCTGCCCTTGAGCAAAACGCTGTTCTAACAAATCCATCCCTAATTCATCAGGCCCAATACCATCCAGAGGCGATAAACGGCCATGCAAAACAAAATACACGCCCTTAAAAAAGGTGGCATGATCTACCACCCAGACATCAGCAGGGCTTTCTACTACACACAATAATGATTGATCTCTGCTGGCATGTACACAAATTTCGCACAATGTCTGTTCTGTTAAGGTTCTACATTGCTGGCAATGTCCAATTTCATCAATGGCACGGTGCAAGGAATTGGCTAATTGCTGAGCGCCTTGTTTATCCCGTTGTAGTAAATGAAAAGCCATGCGCTGTGCTGATTTGGGCCCAACTCCGGGTAGACAGCACAGGTTTTGAATTAACTGACCCAACAGTCCATTTCCTTGCATCAGGGGTTGTCTGTGAATAAATCGGGCATTATTGTGCTCATATTTAGCTCAGACCTGGTCGATCTGATTGAACAAAACCGCAGGCATAGCAAGCTACGTCGAGGATTTTGAGATTGAAGACCGGTCAAAGATGGCCTAAAGATGAGATGCAATATGTTCAATTTATTCACGGGCAACTCCTCAAAATGGCATTTGAAAACCTGGCGGCAATGGCAATCCAGCGGTGACTTTTGCCATTTTTTCTTGCTTCATTTTAGATACTTTATGTACCGCATCATTGATTGCTGCTGCCACTAAATCTTCCAGCATGTCTCTATCATCCGCTAATAATGAATCATCAATAGTGACTTTTCTGACTTCACGCTTGCCTGTCATTAAAATAGAAACCAGGCCGCCGCCTGATTCTCCCTGAATTTGCATAGCCGCCAATTCTTCTTGTGCTTTTTTAACATCATCCTGCATTTTTTGGGCTTGCTGCATAATGTTGCCTAATGCGTTTTTCATACCATCTCCGCGTTTGTGTTGTGTTTTTGTATCTACTCAGCGTATTTGAAACCAGGGGTGTAAGCTGTTGATTTATCAGGACGCGTGAAACATCCATGTAAGCTCTCTGAAACGTCTGACCACCAAGGATGGTGGAAATGCCGGTTTTGCAGGAGCAAAAACCGGCCTGTTTCAGAAGCCTGATAAACCAACATCCTACACCCCTGGCAGAATCATGGTGAATAGTTATGTGTTTTTTAAATGCTATAAAGGCTCTGTTGTTCCAGGCAGTATTCTGGCATCAAAATGATCTTTCAGAGCCTGAACATTTTCATCATTATTGATTGAATCGACCGCTTCTTGCTGTTTTTGTTTATCTTTCTGGATAATTTTCCTGGCCGGTGTAACATCTTCTATTTTGCCCAGTTCTATCACTAATTTGACAGGGTGCGAACAATAATTCTGTAATGCTTTTTGTAGTTTTTCTTCGGCACGAGGACTTTTAAGCTGGGCATGGCCAGAGTCCAATAGTAAATTGCATATTTTATCATCCAGATTTTGCAATACACAATTATTGGCCAGCTCCAAAGAAAAACCTCGTAGTTTCATTTTAGAAACTATGGATGACCAGTTATTGCTTTCAACATTTTCCTGTCCCCTGTTTTCTTTAACTGCCGATATAGCTACCTCATCCTGTTTTACCGGTTTATTGGGTGTGGCAAGGCCACTGCTGTGTTTTGGATCTACTCTGCTACTATTATCCGGTCTAAAAGTGAGCATTCTCAGCATCACCATTTCAAAACCACTTCGCGGGTCAGGTGCTAAATCTAAATCATTCTGCCCCATTAAAGCAATTTGGTAAAACAATTGAACATCCTCTGTGATTAGAAGTTCAGCAAGCTGAGTAATGATATTTGAATCGAAATCATTATCCACAAACTCAGGAATCATCTGAGTGATACTGACCCTATGTAAAACAGCTAAAATTTGCTGCAAAATAGCTGAAAAATCAGGTGTTAACTGGGCAATATCCGCTATTTTCTGGAGCATTTTAACCGCATCATTATCTGCTAATGCCAGTAAAATATCATCGACCGGTTGCTGTGCTACAGTACCTAGCATAGTGGTGACTGTTTCCAGTACTACTTCGCCATTACCAAAAGAAATAGCCTGATCAAGTAAACTTAATCCATCTCTCATACTACCGTCGGCAGCGCGAGATATTAACTTTAATGCAGAAACATCAAATTTAATACGCTCTTGCTCTAATATAAAGGACATTTGTCCATTAATTTGCTCAGGCATTAATCGTTTAAGATTAAATTGCAAACAGCGTGATAAAACAGTAACGGGGATTTTTTGAGGGTCGGTAGTGGCTAATAAAAATTTAACATGCGGTGGCGGTTCTTCTAAAGTTTTAAGCAATGCATTAAAGCTATGTCCTGATAACATGTGCACTTCGTCAATCAGATAAACTTTATACTTTCCTTGGTGGGGCGCATATTGTGCATTATCCAGTAAATCACGGGTTTCTTCTACTTTTGAACGCGAAGCGGCATCCACTTCAATTAAATCCAGAAACCGGCCTTCATCAAAAGCCAGACACACATCACATTTGCCACAGGGGTTTGAATCTATCAGGCTTTCACAGTTCATGGCTTTTGCCAAAATTCTGGCGACTGTGGTTTTGCCTACGCCACGCGTACCGGTAAACAAATAAGCATGATGCAGCCTATCATGTTGTAATGCATTAGCCAGTGATTGACTGACATGGGTCTGGCCGACAAGCTGGGTAAAATTCTGCGGGCGCCATTTTCTGGCTAAAACCTGATAAGCCATTAGAGACTCTGAGGAAAATAATAGATTGGGCGGAAACTGTGCTAGCCACATCCCGGCACACGAATCTGCTGCTACCGTTGCTCCCTTCCGGACCTGGCGGGGTTTACAGCGTATCGTTGCGAGAGAACCAACACAGTAACCATAATGATTTTCTTTCAATTACTGAAAGAAGCGATATTATGCTGTAATCAGAGGTATTAGGCAACTATTCATTTTAATAAACGGCAACCCTATTAAGGA
>CAZDMC010000090.1:0-7010 GCA_964506335.1 uncultured Methylomarinum sp.
GCTATCCTCTCCTGCAGAAGGGTAAAAAAAAATCTTTAATGCTACTCTAAAAAAAGCCCGCAGCAGCCTGGTCAACCTCTAAAATTTCAGATAAGCCTAACAGTTCGGCAGATTCAATGAACTTATCTGATGGGAAATAAAAAATAATTTCCTTATGTAATTTAACCGCTGTTTGCTTTAATATGCTTAATAGTTGTAGATTAGCCGTATCAATTTGTTGAACAGCCGAAGCATCAATTTCAATTTTATTATGTTTATCTAATAGGTTTTTTAGCCGCTCATATAAGTGAGTGACATTTTGTATGTTTAGCGTAGCTTCCAGCACTATTTTATTAGCGTCAATATTTTCTTGTTGAGTATCTATACCTTCTTCCGCTTTAATTTCTTTGTTCTGATCCTTTCCTTCTGATCCTTCTGGCTCATCCTCCATCCAGGCAAGAGGGTCAAATCCAATCAAACTTTTATCATCATTCTCAGCCATTACATCACCTTCTGTTGCAAAAAATCCTGTGCTAATGCTTTAAAGTCTCGTGCAGAACGACTTCTGGGGCGATATTCAAGTATGGTTTTTCCAAAACTTGGACATTCTGCCAGTAATGCTGTTTCTCTGATCATTGTATTCAAAACTTGCTCAGGAAAATGCGTTAATATGGTTTTCAGAACTTCTTTTGATATTCTACGAGTACTGGCATATCGGGACATCACTAAAAATAATTTGTATTTTTTCTGCAATGCTGTTTCAAAACGTTTAATCGTTCCCATCATGTGGGATAAGCCTTGCAAAGCTAAAAAATCACTGGCCATCGGTATTAAAATTTCATCGGCAGCAAATAAAGCATTAGCGACTAATAAACCCGATGAGGGTGGACAATCAATAAAGATAAAGTCCTGATCCTGACATTGATTATCTAATGCCTTTCGCAATAAATGTCCCCGATTAACACCGCCTTCCGATAATTGCTCAATTTCTTGTAATCTGCAACCTGCAACCAGCATTTGCAGGTTCTCTCTAACAGAAATCAAGCTTTCTGTGATCTTCGAATAACCCAGCATTACCTCATTAATTCCTGCAAGTTCTGGATTGACCACACCTAAAGACACACCAAGATGTCCTTGAGGATCCAGATCAATAAGGGTTACCTGCTTTCCTGTCTTTGCTATTGCATGAGCCAAATTAGCTGATGTTGTGGTCTTTCCTACCCCCCCTTTTTGATTGATAATAGCTATGACTCTTAAGCTCATTATAAATTGCTTATACCTTCAAATTCATCGGCATCCAGCAATTTATCAGCGTCAAGCAACATCACCATTTTTGTTTTGCCAACATACATACCCCGAATATAACGCGTGTCTATTTTTGCCCCTAAATTGGGGCTCTCTTTAATATCAGAGATTTTAATATCCAGTACATCAGACACTGCATCAGCAACAATGCCCATAACGCTTGAACCTTGCGCATTTTCAACACAGAGCACAATGACAACCGTTACCGGTGAATACTCGGTTTTTTCCATTCCAAAGCGTTCCCGTAAATCAATAATAGGGACGATAGTGCCACGCAAATTTAACGCGCCTTTAATATAGTCGGGGGTATTAGGAATATCTCTGACCGGTTCCCAACCTCTAATTTCCTGAACCTTAAGGATTTCAACGCCATAAGACTCATTGGCAAATTCAAAAGTTAAAAATTGTTCAATCTTTACTTCACTTGCCATACTAAATGTCCCGAGTCATTGTCATCATTTATTTAAGTTGTTCTATTGCTTGATAAAATTTTTATTATGGAGAAAAGTATTTTTAACACAGTTGCTCTCCCTTTGGGGAGGGCTTAAGAACAGATAAGAATGACTAGAACTCTACCCATTCACTATCGTCATCATCAGAAACAGGAGTAATAGTAGTTGCCTGCTGGCTCATTGGAACGATACTTTTATTCAGATTAGCGCTTATATTATTTTCCTGTTGCTGACCGCTTGAAGGCAACATTTGTGCAGTTACTGTACCGCCAGATTGTTGCCCAGCTACTTTAAAAAAAGCTAATAATTGACTCATCTGGTTTGCCTGTTCACTCATAGAAACACTGGCTGCTGACGCCTGTTCTGCCAGTGCCGCATTTTGCTGAGTAATCTCGTCCATCTGTGCAACCGCCTGGTTAACCTGTTCAATTCCTTGTGATTGTTCAGAACTCGCCGCAGCAATTTCAGCCACAATGTCACCGACTTTTTTTACACCTATCACAATTTCGCCCAAGGATTTACCTGTTTGGTTCACAAAATCTGTTCCAGACCGTACTTTTTGTACACTGCTTTGAATCAACTCTTTACTTTCTTTGGCAGCCGTGGCACTACGTTGTGCCAGATTTCTTACTTCTGTTGCCACAACCGAAAAGCCTCTGCCTTGTTCACCGGCTCTAGCAGCTTCCACCGAAGCATTCAATGCCAATAAGTTGGTCTGGAATGCTATTTCATCAATCACTCCAATTATTTCAGCAATTTTATTGCTACTGTCATTAATCTCCTCCATGGCAGAAACGGCAGAGGCTACAATGTCACCTCCACTTTCAGCCAGTTGTCGAGCAGATGCCGCTACCTGATCAGCTTGCTGTGCATTGTCCGCGTTATTTTTTACGGTGCTGGTCAACTGTTCCATGCTGGATGCAGTTTGCTCAAGACTGGCGGCTTGTTGTTCAGCCCGTTGTGATAAGTTATTATTACCGCTGGCAATTTCCTGGGAAGAATTATTAATAAATTCCGCTGATTTCAACACCTGGGAAAAAACTTCACTTAATTTATGCAGACTGGTATTAATATCTTCTTTACAAGTTGCAAAAGTTCCTAGATAATTTTTGGTGATTTCACGCGTTAAATCACCTTCAGCCACACCGCTCATCACATAGGCAATTTCACTAATTACTTGTTCAACAACTTCTGTTAACTCATTCATCCCTTGGCTTAATTGCTTAAAAAATCCTTCTTTATCATCTAAATCAAGTCTACTATTCAATTGTCCGTTTTTGACATTATTAACAATATTATCAATTTCATTTTGGATGCTCACTTCCTGAGTTTTGTCTATCCATTCAACCACTGTACCTAATCGTATTTCACCATCCATTACAGGACTTGCAATAACAACCATAGATCGCCCACCAATTAGTAATTCTGCTGTATAGGTCTCAGTCAGCTTAGCAAGCAGTCCTCTTTGATGAGATGGATCCTTGTGAAAATCATCAATATTAGTACCAATCAATGCCGTTGCATTGAAATTGGGCAGGTCTTTTTTGAAATCGGCTTCATTGCGATTAAAGAGTGCAACAGCCGCTTCGTTCATATAGATAATATTTAGGTCAGTATCCGCCATCATCACATTACCCGTCACTTGATCCAGGGCTTGTTTAATGCGTTCTGAGTTTTCTGCGGTTTCTTTGATTTCAGCCAGATCAGCATTTAGCTTGACTTGCATACAATACAAAGCTCTATTATAGTCGCCTGCTTGATCATTCCGATTCAGATCAATCTTATTTCTGTAATAGCCACCTGCCAAACCATAAGTGACGTCGATGGAAGATTCCAGCGTTTTTTCAATCAGCTTAATAACGCTGGTGCCTAGAAAAATAGACATTATGCTCAAAATAGCCACTATAACTAAACAAGAATAATTTCCTGCCTGGAATAATTGGTTCATTAGATAGAAAATAGGCAATAAAAACCCTGTCATTACCAACAAACCCTTATGAGCCAGTTTTATTTCCCTGATGTTTTTCACTAATAATGCCAATCCTCTAGGCCTCATTTGAGCTTTATTAGCATTTAATTTTTGATAGAACGCCTCTGCTTCATCAATTTGTTTGCGACTTGGAGTATAACGTACAGACAAGAACTCATCCAGCTTACCGTTTTTAAATACCGGTGTTACATTAGCTTCTACCCAATAATAATCTCCCGTTTTAGTTCGGTTTTTAATCTGAGCTGTCCAGGGTTTACCTTCTTTAATAGTGACCCATAAATCTTCAAATGCGGCAGCTGGCATATCGGGGTGTCTGACTACATTATGGTTTTTACCGACTAATTCATCCCGGTCAAATCCGCTTATTTTCACAAAGGCATCATTCGCGTAGGTAATAACCCCCTTTGAATTGGTTCGGGTAACAAGAATATCGCCTTTTTCCATTATTAATTCATGATCAGTCACTGGTATATTAACTTTCATTATTTGACTCCTTACCCATCAGGCATATTGGGTTATTGTTATTCACTTTCATCGTCTTCATCCACGCCATCTAATTGTAGTAATTTATTAACATCAAGCAACATCACCATCCGTTTATTGACCGAAACCAGTCCATTGATAAACTTTGTGCTTACTTTTGTACCGAAGTCAGGTGGACTTTGTATGGTTTTTTTATCCACATCAACAACATCTGAGACCGAGTCAACAACAACGCCCATGATCCGTTCTTTTCCAGCATCCGTTCTGGACTGCAATACGACAACAACAGTTAAAGCTGAATATGCCAAGTGTTCTAAGCCAAAACGCTCTCGTAAATCAATAATAGGCACAATGGCACCTCTCAGGTTTACCACGCCTTTTTCGTAAGCAGGTACATTAGGGATGCGGGATACCGGCTCCCAGCTACGAATTTCCTGAACCCGCAAGATGTCAACAGCATATTCTTCATCGCCTAATACAAAACTTAAAAACTGGATTTTATTTTCCAGTTGTTTTGATTGCTCGGTTTCAATTTGATCAGCGGCTTCTACCATATTGTTTTCTTTATTAGGAATAACAAAAGCCAGGCAAAGCAATTAGCAAAACTTTGGCTATAAAATATTTTTTTAGATCAGTTTTTATTGATTAGACAAACGTACTAATCCCGGTATATCCAGAATAAGTGCGACAGAACCATCACCCAAAATAGTTGCTCCGGATACCCCTTCCACTTTTCTGTAATTAGCTTCTAATGATTTAATAACAACTTGTTGCTGACCTAATAAATCATCAATAAATAGACCACAACGTGTTCCTTGACCGTCAACGACAACAATCAGGCCATCAGTCAACCGGGTTGCTTTGACCGTTTTAACATCAAAGACTTCATGCATTCTTACGATCGGCAAATACTCATTTCTTAATCTAAAAGTTTCACCTTTTCCTGCGACTCGATTAATCATCTCCTTAGTGATATTAACGGATTCGATAATTGCACCTAAAGGGATAATAAAGCGTTCATCACCTACTGCAATGGATTGTCCATCTAAAATGGCTAAAGTCAGTGGCAGATGAATAGCAATAGTCGAACCCTGCCCTAATTCAGAAGAAATTTCTATATTACCGCCTAGAGACTGAATATTTCTTCTGACCACATCCATGCCTACACCGCGCCCTGAAACATCGGTCAGTTTTTCTGCAGTAGAAAAACCAGCCATAAAAATCAGTTCAAAGATTTGTTTTTCAGTCAGCACATCATCTTCTGCTATCAAGCCTTTTTCTATCGCTTTGCTGCTAAGCATTTCCTTGTCTAGCCCTTTACCATCATCCTTAACTTCTATCACAATTTGCCCCCCTCGATGATAGGCTTCTAAAGTGATGGTACCGGTTTCTGGTTTGCCTGCAGCTATCCTGTCTGCGGGCATTTCAATGCCATGATCCAGGCTGTTTCTGACCAAATGAACTAATGGGTCACTCAATAGCTCTACTACCGTCTTGTCAACTTCTGTATTCTCACCCACCAACACCAGTTCAATTTTTTTATCTAACCTGGTGCTTAAATCATGAACCAGACGTGGAAACCGGCTAAAAACAAAATTAATCGGTAACATTCTGATATTCATCACACTTTCCTGGAGCTCTCGGGTGTGACGTTCCAGTTGCGCTAAACCTTTCTTTAATTGCTCTAATTTATTCTCTGCAAAGGTTTCACCTATCAGGCTTAACATGGATTGAGTAATGACCAATTCACCGACCATATTAATCAAAGTATCAATTTTTCCGGTGTCTACGCGTATTGAACTAGATGCTTTCGCAGTCGATTTTTTGCTTTCTTTTTTATTGCTTGTTACCGAGGGTTTAGCAGAAACGGCTTTAGGAGCGACTACATTTGTATCCTGCTTACTCTCTTTTTCGACGACAGCCTGTTCAACAAAAGGTGCTTGAATCGCTGTCTGATTCTGTACAGTATTCTCTACTTGATTTGCAATTGGCTGTATAGATAAGTCACATTCATCTTCTACCCAATCAAAAATCTCATCAATCTCTTCAGCCGGAATATTTCCAGTAACACTAAGACGCCAGGATAAATGACATTCTTCGGGATCTACATCATAAAAATCAGGAACACCCTGAAAATCCACCTTAGTCGTTAACTCACCTAAACTGCCAAGTTCCCGAAACATTCTCACTGGGTCATTACCTGTTTGAAGCAGATTTGTATGAGGGCAAAATGAAATATTCCAGCCTGTAATTTGACGCGTCACCTCATTTTCTTCAGTTTCAGCAGCAGAAGATGTTATTACCTGAGCATCAACACCATTAAGTTCTATTTCCAGTTCTTTTTTATGTGTTGCAACTTTTGCTTCATCAACATCCTGTTCATCCCGAATAGCCGATAACATTTCTCTTAAACAATCGACAGAACCTAACAGAACATTGACAGCCGACTGGGTTACTTGTCTTCGCCCATCACGCATCTCATCCAGTAGCGTTTCCATAACATGGGTAAAATCGGCAACCGAAGTAAAACCAAAGGTTCCACTACCTCCTTTTATGGAATGAGCCGCTCTGAAAATTGTATTAATATCTTCCGCATCTACATCCCCCATATCAAGGTTTAATAAACCCGATTCCATAATATCCAGACCTTCGAAGCTCTCTTCAAAAAACACCTGGTGGAATTGCGCCATATCAATGGACATTGATTTTCCTGATTATGATTAAGGTGAATGGATTACATGGAATATTAGCCCAGTACTTTCTTTATGGTTTTCAACAATTGCTCTGGATTAAACGGTTTG
>CAZDMC010000091.1:0-6991 GCA_964506335.1 uncultured Methylomarinum sp.
AAAAGTAGCTAATATTAGTCTTGAGACTTGAGACTTAAATATTAAGGATCGTCTGTATCACTGTATTTTCTGTGGTTATAGTTTGTGCATTTGCCTGAAAAGCCTGCTGTGCCACAATTAAATTTACTAGCTGAGCCGACAATTCAACATTAGAAGCTTCCAGTGCGCCTGACTGTATCAAACCAAAACCATTGGCTCCAGCTTCTCCCGGAACGGGTTCACCTGAATTAGCACTTTGTCCCCAGGTTGTATCGCCTAATTTTGACAAACCATTAACATTGGCAAACCGGGTTAATGCCACTTTACCAATAGTAGTGGAACCGCCATTACTAAATCTGGCAAAAATCACCCCTTCATCATCAATATCTATTCCTGTTAAGCGACCGGCTGGCAAGCCATTTTGCGATAAGGCATTGACACTAAATGTTTCTTGTACTTGTGTTGAACCGAAATAATTCAGGTTATTAATATCAATATCTGCTGCACCGGTTGCAGGTAATATGACAAAAGCGTTAAGGTTGAACCTGCCGTCTGAAGGGCCTGATAATTGGCCACCTGAGTCAAACGATAATATGCCATAGGCAGCTTGTGTGCCTATTGTTAAAGGATCGGTGTCAGGTCCAATTGCAGTTGATGGGGCACTGATTGTCACTGCTGTTGGATTAGATATTCCAGGATCAGAGACAAAGTGATGAACATGCCAGGTTGGACTGGTTGACCCTGCAGGAATAGGTCTCTTAATAAAATAAGAGGTCAAGATATGGGGTGAGCCCAGGCTATCGAATACTGTGACCGAGGTTTGTGTGGTGAATGAATTGTTATCAGTTACGTCAAAAGGGATTAGTAGTGGGTCAATTACTGGCTCATCGGCATTTAAGTTAACGGCCAAATCAACTGAATTGGTGGGGCTGGGTAAACCTGTCAAGGTGTTAATCTGCACAGGCTGTGTTACCCCTGTACTAAAACCATCAGATATTTCAGTGCCATTGGGGCTAAAAACCAATAAGGCACTGCCTTGATTGTTGACCAGAAATCCGTCTTTATCCAGTTTAAATTCACCGGCACGAGTATATGATAAGTCAGTGACTTCGGTTGGGCTTTTTGCCAGGGTAAAAAAACCTTCTCCGCTGAGTGCTAAATCCAGGTTGTTTCCAGTGAATTCCAGATTACCTTGATTAAATAATTGGGCAACATTGGCAACTCTTACACCAGACCCTGGTGTTATAGAGCTTACCCCTCCTAAACTGGAGGCATAAACGTCGGCAAATTCCGATCTTGATCGCTTAAACCCCGTGGTATTGGCATTAGCTATATTATTTCCTGTGACTGCCAAATTATTGGCGGCGGCGTTTAATCCACTTAATGCTGTTATAAAACCCATAATAAACCTCGCTTTTAAAGAATTTGTTTAATTTGATTAAAATCTACAGCATCCACGCCCTCCAGGTTAACTTGAAGGCCACGACTACCACTTCCAAGGTTGATGCTTTCAACTCTTGATTTTAAATTGGTCTGTAAAATAGTATTATTGCCATTAATGATGGCTTCAGCCCGAATTTCATAAACACCTGGATCGGCTAGTTCACCTTGTTCATTCAGGCCATCCCAGATAAATGGCACATTACCTGAGGCGTGTCCGCCTAAATTAATACTTTTAATGACTTCATCGGTTAAGGGGTTGATTATTTTTATGCTGGTGTTGGGAGAACTATCGGGTAATTCAAAATTTCCGGCAATGACATCTCCCACGTTCAGCAATGCTTCATTTCCTGGTGCGAATACATCACGACCCACTAAAGAAGAGGCTTGCAAAGCCTGGTCTGAACTTAAAGAACTGGCAAAGTCGCTAAATGATTTTTGTAAATCCTGGATCCCGGAAACGGTACTGAATTGAGCTAATTGTCCAAGAAAGTCGCCGCTTTCCATGGGGCTTAACGGATCCTGGTGGGTTAATTGTGTCGTCAATAGTTGTAAAAATTGCTCTTGCCCCAGGTTTTGTTCTGGTTTTTGTGAACTATCGGCAGTGGTTGCCAAGCCCAGGTCTTTAAATATATCGGTAGCAGTAACTGACATAATTGATCTCCTATTGTCCCATTCTTAAAGTTTGCAGCATTAATTGTTTAGCCGTATTTAACACTTCTACATTATTTTGATATGAACGTGATGCTGACATCATATTGGCCATTTCTTCTACGGTATTAACATTCGGCTTGAATATATAGCCCGCTTCATCTGCCATCGGATGATTAGGTGCATATTCCATGACCGGAGGTGCCTGACTCTCTACCACACCCTTAACAATTACACGGCTAGTGGCATCATTTTTATCCATTATATTTTTAAGTTCTGCGGCAAAAACGGGTTGTCTGGATTTATAAATTTCTTCAATACTACTACTGATACTATTGGCATTTGCGATATTACTGGCGACCAGATTCAGTCTCAATGACTGCGCATTCATGCCGCTACCGGCAATATCAAATATATTCATGGATGGCATAATTATTCCCCTCTAATGGCGGTCATTAATCCAGAAAACTTACCATTAATAAATTGCAGACTGGCTTGGTATTGCACCGCATTTTCTGTGTATTTACCTTGTTCAATATGTGATTCAACGGTGTTCCCATCCAGTGCCGGATGTTGTGGATTACGAAACATCATGGTGGCGCCTAATACTTGATTATTTGCAGAGAGATGACCTGGTTGCGTACGCTCCATTGTAGAATTGACCGACATTGATTTTTTTAATACGGATTGAAAATCCAGATCACGCGCTTTATATCCAGGCGTGTCAGCATTGGCCAGGTTTGAAGCCAGTACTTCACTGCGTTTTTCACGTAAAACCAGGGCTTGCGGATGTATACCCAATGCATTGTCAAAATTGATCGTCATGATGTCCACCTAGAATCTTTTTGTAAAATAATAAGCATGGTTTATGCCACCATAAATAATTATTTTAAAATCAGTAATATATAGAAATAGAGAATAGGGGGTAAAATGAAATATAGGTAAATTTTTCTGTGAGTTCTTAGAACCTGTTCAAAATCGTTACGAGCCGCTGTCAATTGTGTGCGGACGGAGCGCAGAAACCGGAGTTTACATGGAGTAAATGAGGATTTCGAGCACCGCCCAAGCGCAATTGGCAGTGGCGTAGTAGATCTTGAACGGTTCTTAGTAAAGAATAGAGAGGGGGGGGCAGCGACTACGCTATTAGCATAATGTGGTTGAGGTGTTCATAAGGAGGAACAAACAAAATCAATATGGCAAAAAATAGCCGCCTGAAAATCAGCTAATTTTTTTGAAATAGCAAGCGCGACCTTTTCTGACCGCTTGAAACTCTTTTATACTTGCTGGCATGGATTCTGTACTACTTAAAAATAGATACCCTCCCGTTTCTAAAGAATTAGCCATTCGGGAAAGAATATCTCGTTTGACCTCATCTGAAAAATAAATTAACACATTGCGGCAAAAAATAATGTCAAAACGCCCAAGTACAGAAAATGACTTTAACAAATTAAAGGGTTGAAACCTGACTTTGTTTGTAATCTCTGCATTTAATTGATAACCTTCATGCGTTTTATGAAAAAATCGACCTTTGCTCTGAATGTCAAGGCCGCGAGATAAAGCCAGGTCTGAATAGACAGCCTTCTTTGCTTCACGCAAAATTGTCTCTGAAATATCGGTACCTATGATTTGTACGTTTCGACTGCTTTTGCTTCGTTTAATGGCATCTTCAGCACAGATGCTGATGGTATATGGCTCTTGTCCCGAAGAACATGCTGCCGACCATATTTTAATTGATCCTGATTTGCGTTCAAAAATTTCAGGAAAAATGTTATCTTTTAATACAATAAACTGGCTGTCATCACGAAACCAAAAAGTTTCATTAGTAGTCATAGCATCAACAACAGCGGTTTTTGTTGATAATGCTATTGAATTATTTGTTTGTAATTGTGAGGCTAATTCGGAAAAAGAATTTAATTCAAGCCTGGCTAGCAGTCTCGTTAATCGGTTTTTTACTAAATATTGCTTGTTTTCACCCAGCACAATGCCACAGGACTGGTTTAAAAAGTACTGAATAACCTTATAGTCATTAGCTGTCATTATTTACCTGTTAGCACGTTGCTGATGAACTATTTTTAACTGTTCCTGAATGGTTTTTACCAAAGCGTCAGGATTAAATTTAGCCAAAAACTTGTCGGCTCCCACTTTTTCAACCATCGTGGTATTAAAAACACCACTTAATGAAGTATGAAGTACTAAATAGATTTGTTTCATTTCAGGATGACTTTTAATTTTTTTAGCCAGAGTATAACCATCCATTCTCGGCATTTCCACATCGGAAATAATCATGGAGTAGTGTTCGGTGATATCAATACCTTCATCAACCAGTTGTTTTAAGTGCTCCCAGCCTTCTAGACCATCTTTTAATAAGGTAACTTCAATACCTACTTGTGTGCAAACCCTTTTTACCTGGTTTCTAGCAACACTGGAATCATCAATAACCAAAATATGATCATTTTCTCCTAATGCTTCTTTATCAATCGCTTCCTCAGATGCCTGTTCTTGCCCTCCCATGACTTCTTTCATGACTTTTTCAACATCAATGACTTCAATTAATTCCTGATCAAGCTGGGTTATTGCGGTCAAATAGCTCTCTTTTCCTGCACCGCTGGGTGGTGCCTTAACTTGATCCCAGCCTATATTAATAATTCTATCTACTGAACCTACTAAAAATCCCTGGATAGCACGATTGTACTCTGTAACAATGACGTAGCTACCTTCATCTCTTGTTAAAGCGGGCATTCCTATTGCCATAGAAAGGTCTAAAACAGGAATGGTTCTGCCGCGCAAATGGGCTATGCCACAAATGACAGAATGTGATTTTGGCAGTTGAGTTAATTTAGGGCACTGGATAACTTCTTGAACCTTGAATACATTAATGCCAAATCGTTGGCGGCCGTATAATTTAAACAGCAATAGTTCGAAGCGGTTATGGCCCGCTAATTTTGTTCTCTGATCAACACCGTCTAGAATACTGGCCATAGAAACTCCTTAAGATAATTATCTTTTAGTATAACGGCTTTCTGGTTTTTTACTTGAGCAAAATATCTGGCTCGATTTATGCTTGGTATTTAATAAAGTTTCAATAAGGCTTTGATAAGACATTTATTTGGCACAATCGATGAATACTATAAAATTACTTATAACGACGTTCTTTTTAATCAGTAGCTATGCACAACAAAGCATAGCAGCACCGGTACAATCAGTTGCATCAATGCAGCAAGCAATAGATGACTATATTGCCTCCAGCTTAACTAAAAATACCGACTATAAAATAAGGCATAGTCATCTTGATAAACGCTTAAAATTGTCATTTTGCGGCAAGCCACTGGAAATATTTAATACCATAGGTTCTTTAAAGCCAGGACGAAATTCTTTAGGGGTAAAGTGTGACGGTAAAAAACGATGGACAGTTTACACCTCCGTCAATATTAGCATATATAAGGATGTTATTGTTTTAAGGCGAGCTGTGCGGCGTGGTGAAATTTTCAATCCGTCTGATCTACAATTAGAAAAAAAGGATGTAGCTACTTTACGTTCGGGATTTATCTCAGCTGCCGATGCTGTTATTAATAAACAGGCAACGCGAAATCTGTCAGCAGGTACTGTGATTACGCGGTCAAAATTTATTGAGGCTAAAATCATCAAGCGAGGAGAACGCGTTACGATAACAACAAGTAGCCCTCATTTGAATATTAGTATGGCCGGTATAGCTTTGATGGATGGTGTTAAAGGTCAGAATATTAGCGTTAAAAATTCAAAATCGCAACAAATTGTGCAAGGAACAGTGACCAGACCGGGACAAATTGTTGTTCTTTTTTGATTATTATTAAAGTAATCATTACAATCGCCGCTAACAGTTACAGATTAATCCAAGTAGAGAATTATTATGACTATCCCTCCTTTGACAAGTAAACCCCCTAATAATAACCCTTTGCCTCCAAAATCAGCTCAAAATGAGACATTGCAAAGTGATACTAAAACGGGTAATGAAGTTGAATCTACCGTGAATGTTGCTATTACCGATATCGCTAAAAAAATAACCCAGGCATTTGAAATGTCTTCTAACGAGACACCTGGAGTAGATAACAATCGGGTTCGCGCCATTAAAGAGGCATTAAATGATGGAACCTATCCCATCAATGCGGAAGTCATTGCGGAGAAAATGATTCAAATGGAACAAGAACAATTTTTTGACAGCTGATAAATCATGATTATTAAAACACATCCTATTGCTGAAAAACTGCTAAAAAAAGGTTTAAACTTAAACCTGAATTTATTAGATTTATTAAAAAAGGAAGCCGATTCTTTGAGGCATCTTACTAATCCAGCGATGCTTTCTAATTTGGCAAATAGTAAAAAAGAAACAGTTTCTCAGCTTAATCTGTTTTCCAAACAACTCTCTCAGGTTTTATCCACTGAGAAATTAGAGATGACACCCGAAGGTATTTCCAGCTATTTTAAAAAAGCAGAAACAGTTAATCTTGACACATCAAAGTCATCGGGGTATTGGAAAGAAATACTTGTTATTGCCAAACAATGTCGATCACTCAATGAAAATAATGGTGCAAGTATTAATCTGCTTACCCAGTATAGCCAGCGCTCTTTACATATTTTGCAAGGAAAATCGCAGCAACCGACAAGCTACGGTTCAGATGGTGTTGCTAAACGTGAATTGTTCTCGCACACCTTATTTTCGGTATAGACTCAATTTATCATCAGTTTTGTTGTAAACTTAAAGTTTCTATCAACCCAACATCTACTTCGCGCGGTCACGGGAAGTATAATCCTAGAAAAATCAGTTGATCACGGATTTTGTGGAAAATCTGGGCGAAAAAGACAAAGAATGGCTCGAAGATAAAGCTTCCTCTCCTGCTCACGCCCCTTACCTACTTCCATGTAGGCAATGGCCATAGTCCTTATT
>CAZDMC010000092.1:0-6974 GCA_964506335.1 uncultured Methylomarinum sp.
TGCCCTTAACTCATAGCACATCAAAGGTAACCCCTTATTTCAGCCTAAGATAATAGGAATAACTTGCTAGACATCCTTTGTTCGCCTATTCTTTAGCAATGATCGCCATTAAATATTAACCTACTGTTTTTAACAAGGATTGCTCATGATTTCTGAAACTGTTGTTGAACTTTCCAGATGGCAGTTTGCAATCACTGCCTTATTCCATTTTCTTTTTGTTCCATTAACCATAGGCTTGTCTTTTTTACTGGCTATTATGGAATCTACCTATTTGATGACAGGACGGGAAATTTATAAGGATATGACCCAGTTTTGGGGCAAATTATTCGGCATAAACTTTGCAATGGGAGTGATGACCGGATTAACCATGGAATTTCAGTTTGGCATGAACTGGTCTTATTTTTCTCAATATGCAGGCGATGTCTTTGGAGCGCCTCTCGCCATTGAAGGCTTAATGGCTTTTTTTATGGAATCTACCTTCGTCGGTTTGTTTTTCTTTGGCTGGGATAAATTATCCAAAGCTCAGCATCTTACGGTTACCTGGTTAGTTGCTCTGGGTTCTAATTTTTCGGCATTATGGATTTTAATAGCCAATGGCTGGATGCAAAATCCGGTGGGTGCCGAATTTAACTATGAAACCATGCGTATGGAAGTCAACAGTTTTGGTGCCTTGTTTTTTAATCCCTCTGCACAGGTTAAATTTGTACATACGGTAGCCGCAGGTTACACCGCCGCATCTGCTTTTGTGTTAGGAATTAGCGCTTATTACATGTTAAAAGGTCGTGATGCTGCATTTGCATACCGGTCATATACTATTGCTGCAGGTTTTGGTCTGGCGGCTGTTTTATCAGTCATTGTGCTGGGCGATGAGAGTGGTTATACCGATGGTGAAGTACAAAAAGCTAAATTAGCCGCTATTGAAGCAGAATGGAATACAGAAGAACCTCCAGCAGCATTTACTGTTTTTGGCTTTCCTGATCAAGAATTAAAAGTAACGCATAATGCGATAAAAATACCCTGGGTTCTAGGCTTAATCGGCACACGATCTGCTAATACGCCGATCATTGGCCTGGTTGATATTCTGGAAAGCAATCGTGGTCGGGTGCGAAATGGTATGAAAGCCTATGGTTTATTGCAAAAAATTCAGCAAGGTGATCCCGACCCGGCAATTCGTGAAGCATTTGAAACCGTTAAAAATGACCTGGGTTATGGTTTATTATTAAAACGCTACACAGAAAACGTAGTAGATGCTACAGAAGAACAAATTGAAATGGCTGTTGAATTTTCAATTCCCAAGGTTGTTCCCTTGTTCTGGGCATTTCGATTAATGGTATTATGCGGATTTATTATGCTGTTTGTGTTTATTGCAGCCGTCATTGTCAGTTCAATTCGTAGAGCACGAGTGGAATGGGTTTTAAAATTGAGTTTATATACCATTCCGCTGCCGTGGATAGCCAGTGAAGCCGGCTGGTTTGTTGCAGAATTTGGCAGACAGCCGTGGGTGATTGCCGAGGTTTTACCTACTTTTCTCGGTGTATCCACTCTGACAGAATGGGATATTATTCTTAGTCTGGCTGGCTATATCTCTTTATATACTGTGTTTTTAGTGATCGAAATATTTTTGATGATGAAATATATCAAGCTGGGACCTAGTAGTTTACATACAGGGCGTTATCATTTTGAAATTGATACAAGGGGTTAATCATGCTTTTTGATTACGAAACACTACGCATCATCTGGTGGGCGTTCTTAGGCTTCATGTTAATTGGTTTTGCAGTCACTGGAGGATTTGATTTAGGTGTCGGTGTATTACTCCCTTTTTTAGGTAAAACAGATAATGAGCGGCGTGTCATTCTTAATGCAATAGGCCCCACATGGGAAGGAAATCAGGTATGGTTTGTCCAGGCCGGAGGTGTTTTATTTGCAGCCTGGCCTGCGGTCTATGCAGTCTCATTTTCGGGCATGTATTTTGCGTTATTACTGGCCTTATTTGCTTTGTTTTTACGCCCATTAGGCTTCGATTATCGCAGTAAATTAACTAGCGAAAGGTGGCGTAGTAACTGGGATAAAGCATTATTCACCGGGGGCTTTATTCCTGCTTTGGTTTTTGGCGTGGCGTTTGGTAATCTATTAATAGGGCTGCCCTTTTATCTACAACTGGATATGCGAATTGTTTACACCGGATCATTCTGGGAGCTACTCAATCCGTTCGCTTTGCTGGCTGGATTGCTCAGTTTATCTATGTTTGTAATGCATGGCGCGGTATATTTACAAATTAAAACAGAAGATAATATATATTCCAGAGCAAAAAAAGTCGTTTTTATTGCTACCTTGGTGACATTGGCACTCTTTGCTTTGGCTGGCTACTGGATCACTTTTATTGAAGGTTATCATATTACCTCTGAAATCTTTCCTGATGGCGCATCAAACCCCTTAACAAAAACAGTCAAAAAGGCACCCGGTCTATGGCTGGATAATTATGGACACTTGCCTAATTTATGGGCTATACCTGGAAGCTCCTTTGTGTCGGGTTTAATCACCATACTTTTGTCAAGGATCAATCGCCCCGGCAGCGCCTTTATTTTTAGTTCTATTACCGTTGCCTCTATTATTTTAACAGCAGGATGCTCCATGTTTCCTTTCCTTATTCCATCCAGTCTTGTTGCCAATAACTCACTTACTGTCTGGGATTCAAGCTCCAGCCTGGGCACCTTAAACCTGATGTTTTGGGTGACTGTTATTTTCATACCTTTGATTGTGCTATATACCAGCTGGGTTTTCCGTGTATTACGAGGAAAAGTGACGGTTGAGCATATACAAAAAAATAATCATACGGCTTATTAGGGGATCTTTATGTGGTATTTTAGCTGGATACTGGGCGTATTACTGGCCTGTTCTCTGGGGATAATCAATGTTTTGAGGCTTGAGGCTCAAGAAGCTTTAGCACGAGAAAATGTAAAGCTCGACCCTTTAACGCAATTATTAACAAAGGAAAGCGTTCTGGAACGTCTGCATGAGAAAATAGATAACTCAAAACGGAATAAACTACCTTTTTCTTTAATATATATTAATCTGACTGATTTTAAATTAAAACATCAACTGCCAGATTATGAAATGGATACTACGCTTCTTAATGTGGTTGCTTCCATTAAAAATGATATTCGAATGGGGCTGGATATTGCGGCAAGAGTAGGGGATGAAGATTTTTTATTGGCTTTGCCGGGGGCTCCTTATGAAAGAGCAGAAATTTCAGCCAATAGAATTAAAACAAATATCTTCAATAATGTTAAAACCCCCGCGCAGAAATTACCTGTTGAAATTAAAATTGGATTTGCTGAATATGCACATGATGCTGAGAAAATTTCAGAAGAAGTGCTAATGGGAATGAGCGAGATTGAAGCCTTGTTAAATATTGCCATTGGCAAGTGTTTTCAATCTACAATGGCATAAACTTAATCCGCCCGTTGGGTATTGGGCTTTTAAAAAATAATAACAAAAGAGAAAGCAAATGCCAGCAGATATTTTGTTGACTGTGATAGCAACCACTGTCATTCAATCCATTTTTGGTGTGGGTGTACTATTATTTGGTACGCCCATTTTATTACTACTAGGCTATGATTTTATCAATGCACTCAGTATTTTATTGCCTATTTCACTGGCTATCAACGCCTTGCAAATCCTCAAACATTATCAATATATAGATGGCTGTTTTTATAAGAATGTAGTGATCTATACTATCCCTTTTGTTGTACTTTTTTTATTTTTTGTCAGTTTCGCAAAAATCAATATCGGCATACTGGTCGGGGGATTCTTGGTCCTGGTTGCCTTAAAAAACTATTTTCCTGTACTGGAACAAGCATTACAGAATATGGTGAAGCATGAACGCAGATACCTTGCTGTGATGGGTATTGTCCATGGCCTGACTAATCTAGGCGGTTCTTTGTTAACAGCCATTGTTCATGGTAAAAACCATGAAAAAGATACTACTCGAGTAACGGTTGCTATTTGCTATGCCACCTTTGCATTTTTTCAGTTAATCACATTGTTTTTGATAGGAAGCCAGTTTGAACTGTCATTTGCTGGGCACATGAGTTTTGTGCAATTAGCTGTTATTGTATTCTTACTCACAGAAGAAATAGTTTATAGCTCCATAGATAATCAAAAATACAAGCAGTTTTTTGCTGCATTTTTGTTGATATCGGGTCTACTTCTGATTTTTAAATAAATGAAATGCAACTTATAAATGTTTTTTCTGTCATTCACAATGGAAACATTCATGTTCCGAACCTGCCCAAAATTGATACCAACCCCCCTATCACTGTGTGGAAATAGCACAAAAACCAGGATAATTAAAATGCAAAAAAAAACGTTTAACCCTCTAACTTTAAAAAATTTTTTATTAGTAACATGGCTTGTTTCAATACTGGTATTGCCCTTTCAGGCTTCGGCATCTGGCTCATATTCTCCAAAAGCATCTGGCTCTAGTAATAGCGCCAAAAACCAGTATTATAATTATGGTAAAAAAGCCGTACAACAAAAATTACTTTGCGCTAGCTGTCCATTGTCAGACAGCAGCATAAATTCAACTCAAGCAAGAGAAATTTTAAGGTCTTTAAATGTAGGCAATAATGAAATATCTAATAGTCTTACAAGAATAGAGCAACAGTCTGTTTCAATCTATCTGAAACGTCGCTTCGGTTTGTAGCTGTTTATCATTGGTCTATTGCCCTCTTTCCGCCTTGTTTAGCTTAGAACAGTGTTCTGAAAGCCAGGGAGTTTCATGTACCAAGGCTATAAAATAGTAGCTATTATTCCTGCGCTTGATGAAGCACTCAGCATCGAGCAAGTTGTGTCTGATTTTTTAGCATTGCAAATTGACCAACAGAGAGTTATTGATCAATTGATCGTTTGTGACAATGGTTCCAAAGACTTAACTGCGAGTCTGGCGGAATCTGCTGGTGCAGATGTAGTCTATGAAAATCAACGGGGTTATGGTGCCGCTTGTCTGGCCGGAATCAATGCCATAAAAGGTCAGCCGGACTGGGTATTATTTATTGACGGGGATGGTTCTGTTGTAACTAAACAGTCTTTCAGCTTGTTTAATGCCCTTGTTTCAGGCGCGGATATCGTCATTGGATCTCGTGTGCAAGGTAATATTGAGCCAGAGGCAATGACATACCCTCAATATTTTGGCAATCAGCTGATTACCTGGATCATTAGAAAAATATGGTCAGCCAATATTACTGACCTTGGCCCCTTTAGAGCTATTCAATATCATAGTCTGCAACAACTTAATATGACTGACAAATCTTATGGCTGGACTGTTGAAATGCAAATTAAAGCTATTCAACATGGATTAAAGATGGTCGAAGTTCCTGTAGACACAAAAAAGCGAATGGGATTTTCTAAAATCAGTGGTACGGTTCGTGGTGTTATCGGTGCTGCCGTGGGCATATTTGGTAAAATTTACGATTTATGGCGACATCCTCCAGTAAAAACCGGTAAGAGAAAGGTGTAATGGCTCTGCACAAGATTAGTCTGCTATATCATCACTTTAAGATTCACCTCAGCCACAATAAAAAAGTATTGATATCAGGCACAATTAGTCTATTAATATACAGCCTTATCTCGTGGTATTCTTTTGTACCTGCGGGTATTCCTTTGCCAGTATTTGGACTACTCGTTTCCGTCATTTACCTGCTTATTTTCTGGCTGTTTGTAAACAACAGTTGCCACAAAAATATCCCATTAATCCTTGTTTTTTCTGTTTTATTTAGAATCATTGCTTTTTATGGCAACCCCATTTATGAAGATGACTTTTACCGCTATCTCTGGGATGGTTATCGTTTTGCAATGGATGGAACGCCTTATGGTCTAGCGCCAGAAGCTTATTTCATGGATGTCCAGATACCCCAGCATTTTCAAAGAATTCTTGATGGTATCAACCATCCTGATATTCCCACTATTTATGCGCCTACCTTCCAATATTTATTTCTTTTATCTTATTGGATTGCACCGGGTGAACTGAGCGCATTAAAATTTCTTCTCATAGGATTTGATTGCTTGCTGGTTTTTTTATTATCCCGTCATGTTTCTGCGAAGTATCTAATATTGTATGCATGGAATCCCCTGGTTATTAAAGAAATATGTTTTACCGCCCATCCTGACGGAATACTTGGCGGTTTATTACTTATTAGTTACTTATTACTTAATAATAAACAGCAATATTGGGCGGCTATATCATTGGCGGTAGCCGCTGCAACTAAAATTTCAGCATGGCCAGCAATTCCTTTTTTATTGATCAGATGCCGAGCATCAGCTGTCCTTTGTTTTCTTTTTACACTGTTAGCACTATATTTTCCTTTTTTAATTCAGCAGGGAAATGACCTAATGGGGCTTTTAGCTTTTGCACAGCATTTTGAATTTAATTCGGCCTTGTATGCCTTAATTAATATTGTGCTAGCTGATGCATGGGCAAAATTTCTATTAGCTATCAGTTATTTAATGATACTTGCTTATTATTTTTACTATTTTTATAGACAAAAAAATACATGTCCCCGAATAGATATTATCTTGGGGGGCTTATTGCTCATTTCACCCGTTATTAATCCTTGGTACCTTTTATGGATACTGCCCTGGGCATGTATGGTGCCAAGCTATACCGCATGGGTCGCATCAGCCGTTGTTTTACTCAGTTATATAACCGGGCTAAATTTAATAAATTCAGAGCTTAGCCCCTACGGACACCCCATCTGGTTGAGACCACTGGAATTTGGTTTAATTGCAGTAGCATTGCTGATGGATTTATATAAAGCCAGGGTATCTACTCAGTGTATTTGAGGCTAAGGATGCAGGTTGTTGATTTATCAGAACGCGTGAATAACGCTAAATAATTACAAACCAGACAGGATAAAATCAATGAACCTAGAAAAATCAGTTGAGCACGGATTTTGTGGAAAATCTGGGCGAAAAAG
>CAZDMC010000093.1:0-6942 GCA_964506335.1 uncultured Methylomarinum sp.
TACAACCTTAAGCCGTTGTTTGTTAAGTTATTATCCCTTAAGTAAGCAGTATTGTACTCAGTGTGTATTAGTCCTTAGCTAAACTGCGGTGAGTAATTACAAAATCTATTCATTAAATGACTAGGTTTAAAAACAGTCAGATAAAATAAAACCCCAGTCCGAGGGGAAAAGGGGTTTTATAAATCGCCTGCTTGGTTGGCATAACTGTTTCCTTCCTTGGCAGCGTCCTGCTGAAATATCCTTAAAGTCCTTATTCTGTTTGGCGATGGCTGATTATCCCAAAAAATAAACTAAAAGTAAGTCAGTGAAGGATTAAATTTATGTAGGTAATTAATTACATGGATAGGGGTAAAAATTAGTTGATTGTGAATTTTAGCTGGAATTATGCTGCACACGGAGTATACAATTAACACTATAGGATTAAATTTAGGTGAGGAATGAATCAACGTATTGTTGAAGTCGAGAGAAATACGCTCGAAACGCAAATAAAAATCAATATCAATCTGGACGGAACAGGAAAATCCAGTTTTCAAACAGGCGTTCCTTTTTTAGATCACATGCTAGATCAGCTTGCCAGACATGGTTTGATTGATTTAGATATTAATGCCAAAGGGGATTTGGACATTGATGCACACCACACGGTTGAAGATATAGGCATTACCCTGGGGCAAGCTTTTAAACAGGCATTGGGCGACAAAAAAGGTATTGTTCGTTATGGCCATTCCTATGTTCCACTGGACGAAGCCTTATCTCGAGTAGTCATTGATTTTTCGGGAAGACCCGGTTTGTTTTATCAAGTGAAATATCCCAGAGCAGCTATTGGACATTTTGATGTGGATTTATTTCGAGAGTTTTTTCAGGGTTTTGCAAATCATGCCGGCGTTTCCTTGCATATAGATAATTTGAAAGGTGAAAATGCGCATCATATAGCGGAAACCATTTTTAAAGCATTTGGACGAGCAATAAGAATGGCAATCACAGCCGACCCAAGAATGGCAGGAATAATGCCTTCAACAAAAGGCTCGTTATGAGCAGGTTCAAGGTAAAAGGTACAAAAAGCAAAAGCAGAGTATTTTTACCTTGAACCTTGAACCTTGAACCTTGAACCTGATTTTTTTTATGTCCTCAGTAGCTATTATAGATTATGGAATGGGAAACCTGCATTCCATTGAAAAAGCCTTACAACATGCTTCACCAGAATCTGAGATTCTGATTAGCTCAGAAAAAACTTTAATAGAACAGGCGGATCGCATTGTCTTTCCAGGAGTTGGTGCAATAAGAGATTGTATGCTGGCATTAAATAGCTCAGGTTTATCAAACACCATTAAAGAGCTTGCAAACAGCAAACCCTTTTTAGGCATTTGCCTGGGAATGCAAGCCTTGTTAACAGAAAGTGATGAAAATGACAAAACAGCATGTCTGGATGTTTTTAAAGGGCATGCTGTACATTTTCCGCCAGGGATGTCTGACCATAAAGGCAATCGTCTGAAAATTCCACACATGGGCTGGAATCAAGTGAATCAATTTGATCACCCTTTATGGCAAGGGATTCCTCAAAATAGTCGATTCTATTTCGTGCACAGCTATTTTGCAAAGCCAGATGATGTAAAGGATGCTATTGCCACGACAGAATATTCACTGAGTTTTGCCAGTGCACTAGCTAAAGACAATATTTTTGCAGTACAATTTCACCCAGAAAAAAGCCAGGCCGTTGGCATACAATTACTGAAAAACTTTCTATCCTGGGATGGAAATTTTTAAAAATTAAAGATTTAACCGTTGAGATTTAGACTATGTTGCTTATACCTGCAATAGATTTAAAAGAAGGAAAGTGTGTTCGCCTGCGTCAAGGTCGTATGGAAGATGACACCGTATTTTCAGACGACCCCGTTGCTGTTGCCGGGAAGTGGGTTGAACAGGGGGCTCGACGTATTCATTTGGTCGATCTGGATGGTGCTTTTGCAGGAAAACCCAAAAATGCAGATATTATTCATGCCATTGTAGAAGCTTTCCCCGATGTACCTGTACAAATTGGTGGCGGTATTCGTGATGAAGATACCATACAAGCTTATCTTAATGCAGGCGTTCAATATGTCATTATTGGTACAAAAGCGGTCACTGAACCACATTTTGTGAGTAATGTAGCAATTGAGTTTCCCGGGCATATTATTATTGGCCTAGACGCAAAAGAAGGCAAGGTTGCGATTGATGGCTGGTCTAAATTATCTAAACATGATGTGATTGACATAGCTCAACAATTTGAAGCTGATGGGGTAGAAGCAATTATTTATACCGATATTTCCAGAGATGGCATGATGCAAGGGGTCAATGTGGAAGCCACTGCCAAATTAGCCAGAGCCATTCATATTCCCGTGATTGCATCAGGGGGGATTACTAATATGGATGATATCCATGCTTTAGGTAAAGTAGTAGAAGATGGCATTATGGGTGCTATCACAGGACGTGCCATTTATGAAGGCACACTGGATTTTGCAGAAGCTGAAAAAATTGCGCGAACATATAATTAAATAGTTAAGATGGGATTAGCAAAACGAATCATTCCCTGCCTGGATGTTGATAATGGTCGCGTAGTGAAAGGCGTTAAGTTTGTCAATATTCGAGATGCAGGAGACCCGGTCGAAGTCGCCAGACGTTATGATAAAGAGGGCGCAGACGAAATTACTTTTCTGGACATTACCGCCACTAGTGATAATAGAGATACGCTGGTTCATGTGGTGGAACAGGTTGCAAGCGAGGTTTTTATACCACTGACAGTAGGTGGTGGTATTAGAGAGCTTGATGATATTCGACGGATGTTAAATGCCGGCGCAGATAAAGTAGGAATCAATAGTGCAGCCGTATTCAGACCTGAATTTGTCAAAGAAGCGGCAGAAAAATTTGGCTCACAATGTATTGTGGTAGCTATTGATGCAAAAAAAGTCAGTAGTAATAATGAAGTTGATCGCTGGGAAATTTTTACTCATGGTGGTCGAAAGCCAAGCGGAATTAATGCGATTGAATGGGCAGTAAAAATGGTTGATTACGGGGCAGGTGAAATATTGCTCACCAGTATGGATAGAGACGGCACCCGAGAAGGGTTTGATTTAGCTTTAACCCGAGCCATTAGTGATGCTGTTACTGTGCCCGTTATTGCATCAGGTGGTGTAGGAAATTTAGATCATTTAGCTGAAGGTGTCATAAAGGGTAAAGCTGATGCTGTATTAGCCGCCAGTATTTTTCATTTTGCTGAATACAGTGTTGAACAAGCCAAGCTACATATGCAATCCAGGGGTATTGAGGTACGTTTATAATGGCTGAACCCTGGCTGGATGAAGTGCGCTGGACAGCAGAGGGTTTAGTCCCCGTTATCGCTCAGCTTGCAGATACAGAAAGAGTGGTTATGTTTGCCTGGATGAACAGAAAATCTTTACAATTATCGGTAGAAAAGGGTTATGCTGTTTATTGGTCACGATCAAGACAACGCTTATGGCGTAAAGGAGAAGAATCGGGACATCAGCAAAAAATTATTGATATCCAACTGGATTGTGACGAAGATGTTATTTTGCTAAAGATAGAACAAGTGGGGGGTATTGCTTGTCATACCGGTAGACAAAGTTGTTTTTATAGAAGCCTGGTTGACGGACAATGGCAAACTAAAGAGCCGGTATTAAAGGATCCAAAGACTATATATAAATAATGAGTGAAGTATTACAACAATTAGCAGAAATATTAGAACAACGTAAACAACAATCTGCTGATGATTCCTATGTGGCTAGTTTATATGCCAAAGGGCTGGATCATATACTTAAAAAAGTGGGTGAAGAAGCTACGGAAACAATCATCGCTGCAAAAGGCGGTGATAAAAAACAAATAGTTTATGAAACTGCTGACTTGTGGTTTCATTCCATGGTGATGCTGGCACATCAAGATTTAGGGCCGGACGATGTTTTGGCAGAATTACAACGGCGATTTGGTCTGTCGGGCTTAACAGAAAAGGCACAACGCGGTAATAAATAACCGAAATGTATCAGGAGTAAAGAAATGGGTATGAGTATTACTCAATTATTAATAATATTGGCAATCGTCATTGTTTTGTTTGGCACTAAACGCTTGCGTAATTTAGGCAGTGATTTAGGTGGCGCTATTAAAGGTTTTCGTTCTGCGGTAAAAGATGGCAATGTAGATAAGGAGATCACCGAGGAAGAAAGCGATACCATTGATAGTGAAGTCATTTCCGATAGCCAAAACAAATCAGAAAAATAGCATGTTTGATGTGGGTTTTTGGGAGTTATGTCTGGTTGGGCTAGTCAGCCTATTAGTGATAGGTCCAGAAAAATTACCGAAAGCGGCGCGAGTGGCTGGTTTTTGGGTGGGTAAAACCAGAAATATGGTGGCTACTGTAAAAGCAGAAATAAAACAGGAATTACAAGCGGAAGAAATGCGTCAGATCCTGATAGAGCAATCAGGTCTCGAAGAAATAAATAATTTAATTGAGGACAGTTCTGATGCCGTCAATGAAATTAAATCATCACTAAAATCTTTACCTGAAGAAAATAAGTAACACAATCTGATGAGTGAAAAGGAATCAAGTCAGCCAACTGAAGAACAACCCTTTATTAGTCATTTATTTGAGCTACGCAACCGCTTATTACGCGTGGTACTCTTTATTCTGGTAGTGTTTTTATGTGCGGCTCCGTTTGCTAATGATATTTATTCTTTTTTAGCAGGGCCTTTGCTCAAGCACCTGCCGGAAAACAGTACCATGATAGCAACCGATGTTGCATCCCCCTTTTTTACCCCTTTCAAATTAGCCTTAGTGGCTTCCATCTTTATTTCTGTTCCAGTGATTTTATATCATTTTTGGGCATTTGTGGCACCTGGCTTATATAGTCAGGAAAAGAGGATGATTTTCCCTTTATTAGTTGCCAGTACCGGTCTTTTCTATTTAGGCGTGGCATTTGCCTATTTTGTGGTATTCCCTCTGGTTTTTGGATTTTTAACCGCAGCAGCACCGGAAGGTGTCGCGGTAATGACTGATATAGCCAAATATCTGGATTTTGTATTAACCCTGTTTTTTGCTTTTGGCTTATCCTTTCAAGTACCCATTATTACCATTGTTCTGGTCTGGTCTGGACTTGTTTCTCGGCAAAGTCTGGCGGAAAAGCGCCCTTATGTCATTGTCGGTGCTTTTATTGTAGGCATGTTTTTGACCCCACCTGATGCTATTTCACAAACCTTATTAGCCGTACCCATCTGGATGCTGTTTGAAGTGGGTCTGTTATTTTCACGATTATTTGAAAGACAATCTGAATCCCAAAGTTTATAAAGCACCTTGAGCAATTAAAAGGTTGAAAATATTTTCGGCCATTAGTTTATAACCCTCAGCATTAGGATGAATAGTGTCAGATTTCAAATGATTTGAACTGAGAATTTCAGCTAAGGTTTCAATATCAATCGGTATTCCCGTATCATTAGCCACTTGTTGATAAAACTCAGCGCTGTTTAGAAAAAAAATACTGGGTGCTGGCACCCCTAGCATTACAACCTTAATGTCACGCTGCCTGGCTTCAAAAATCATTCGTGTTAAATTTAACTGTGTTTGTTGCTTTGGAATTTTCCTAAGAATGTCATTACCACCATGAATTAAAATCAGTAATTCAGGTTGGTATTGGTCGAGTAAAGCCGGTAGTCGCTTAAGCCCATCAGCACTTATTTCCCCGGGGTTACCTGCATTAATGACTTCATGGTTGCTGAGCTGACTCAAAACAGTAGGGTAATTAGTGTCTTTAGACGCACCTGTTCCATAAGTAAGACTATCGCCAAATGCCAGAATGACAGCATCACTGGAAAGCTTATTGAAAACAGGCTCTGGTTTATTACAAGCTGAAAACAGCAGAAAAATAACAATAAAAGCGGTTTTATTCATAAATAGCATGACAGATTAAAAAAATGAAAAAAAATGTATTAATTACAGGCGCAGCTAAGCGGATAGGTGCAGCTTGTGCAAGAATGCTGCATCAGCAAGGCTGCAACATTGTTTTACACTATAGATCATCAAAGCAAGATGCGCTTCAGCTTTGTGAAGAATTAAATCAGATAAGGCCTGATTCCGTAAAAATAATGCAGGCTGACCTGCTAAATAAGAACGAATTATCAAAACTGGCTGAAAAATCTGAATCTGCCTGGGGCTCATTAGATATTTTGATCAATAATGCCTCGGCATTTTATCCTCAGCCAGTAGAGGAAGTTACTGAGCAGGATTGGGAGCTATTATTAGGCAGCAATTTGAAGGCTCCTTTTTTTCTTTCTCAAAAATTAACAAGCACATTGACCGCGACTAATGGATGCATTATTAATATCATTGATATTCATGCTGAGCGAGGCTTAAAGGACTATCCTGTATACAGTATTGCTAAAGCAGGGCTTGCTGCCATGACCAAAATTCTGGCTAAAGAATTAGCACCCGGTGTGAGGGTTAATGGGGTTTCCCCCGGAGCTATTTTATGGCCAGAAAATGAGTTGTCTGTACAATATAAGGCTGAAATTTTGCAGAAAGTGGCCTTAAAAAGAAGTGGAAAGCTTGAAGATATTGCTAAAGCCATACTTTTTTTAGCCAAAGATGCCCCATATATAACAGGGCAAATAATCACAGTGGATGGTGGGCGTACTTTATTTTGTTAAATAGACTCTTTATCCTAGGAGGCTGTCCGAGAATAGAAAGTCTACTGCGGAAAAGCTGATTTTGGCCGGATTTCCCGATTTTTTTCGTTAAAGAGCCTGCTATTCGCCTCAAAAAATCAAAAAACCCGACTCAAAATAGCTTCCCCTCGCTACGACTTCTATTCTCGGACAGCCTCCTAGATAAATCAGTTGACCGCTTACACTTATGCATAAGCCATAGTAAAGTCTGTATTACTCAGTTTTTTATTGCTCACCCATTCG
>CAZDMC010000094.1:0-6903 GCA_964506335.1 uncultured Methylomarinum sp.
CTTTTGAGTCAAAAGACTGGTATTGACTGGAGATTGCTTGAGACTTGAGATAAAAACTTTCAGAACTTAAAATTTTTCTAATCAGGTCGGCATAATTGATCTGTTTTCCTCCAGCGTTAACCATAACAGCAAGTCCTTGCTGCGCTAGTCGATACCCTAATAATGTCTGTTCCATATGTTGCGGAATGATTAACATCGGAATTCCTGCCAGCAGCATGTTTGCGCTGGTTCCATGTCCTCCATGACTGATTACCAGTCGACATTGTTTGACAACCTGGCTTAAATCTACCGGTTCACTAGAAAATGTAAGATAAGGGGATTGCCAATTTTCGATAAACTGTGCAGGTAAATCACGAGCATAGACTAATACTGGTAATTTCAAGTTGTTAAGGTGGTTTATCAGGTGTTTAAATTGGGCATGTGAGGCACTGATATAGACGAAAATTTTATCTCCCTGCAGTTTGGGCCAACTAGGTATATTACCTTTTGCAGATTGAATTACCGGCCCCCAGTATTTAACGTTCTGGCGTGAGCCGTAATGATCCAGTTCGGGAAAAGTAGACAAAAAATCTTCATCAATGGACAATAAATCTGAGAATTTTTCAAGCAACGGGGTTTTTACTTGTCTCAAAAGATTATTAATTAGCCCAAGCGCTTGTTTTTCTGAGTCAAGCAGATGCTGTCGGGATGTTTTTTTCCAGGGCTGTATACTCGGCATCGGTGAGGTGCGTGGCGGTGATAGAAAACTGGTTCCAATCAATACCCGTTTGCAGCCGATACTTCGAGCGGCCAGCAGAGCCGTCGGCGAATGATCAGCAATCAATAAATCGGGTTGTGCCTGGTCAATCAGTAAGCGCCATGCTTTAAATAAACCAGCCAGCGCATGATGATCCTGATAACCACATCGGAATAATACTTCTGCATAATTCAGCGAAGGCGCGAGCATGGATTTATGCAAGTACACGGGTGCTTGAAGCACAGGAAAGCCTTCATCTCTCAAAACATAATCAGCTCGTTTTAAATCTCGGACTATGAAAGTTATATCATGCCCTCGTTGATGCAATGACGTAGCTAACAAAGACAGTCGATAAAGGTGGCCATAGCCTCCACCTAATTCCCAGACAAATAAAATCTTACTCATGAATGTTTAATTTGCATTGTTATTCATTGCTCAAATAGCTAAAAATGATATAAGCATAGATGAAATGTAGTGCTCTGTTAAATAGTTTTGTGTGGGTTTTTGCTATTCATTATCCATGCAACTAGCTAAAGTAAAGCGCATCACCAAAATAGTCATGGCGGCTGGATATAAAAGAAAATGACCTGGCATCGCCAGACCTACCATGACAGCAATCATAATAAACAAGGGATTAAAACGTCCTGAATCAGATAACCATTGTAAAAAGATCGTGGCATCCGGATCCATGTTTTCTGGTTTAGTTATGAAGACCAATGAGAAAAAGGCGGTTATTAAAGCAAAGTATAATGGGAAATAGTCAAACATAGGGCTGCCAAATCTAAAAAAGGGCGGCCAATATGCAAACCAGACCAGTAAAGACCCTACTGCAAATAAATCATAGCGCAGTCTGTAATGTATTTTTTTAAATTTAAACCCTGTAGCTGTACTGTTTATTAGCATTAAAAAACAGCCAATATAGAGAGATATATCCGATAATAAGAAGGTATGTATCGGTGTTTCAGTTTGCAATAAAAACCCTAGTGAAAGGTTTACAAGAATAAAAAAATACATGACTTGATTTTTTAGGGTGTTGGAAAATAATGGTTTTTAAAAGAATTAGTAATGCTAATTTATACACAGAATGTTTTTTTATACACAAAATAGCTTCGGTAAGTTATTGATTTATTAAAAGTGTGACCCAGTTGATTTTTAAGTTATTGTTTTATAGGATGAATCAATCATTGTCTAAAAAAAACGCAATCTAACGGGAAGCCATAAATAATCAATATTTAGAATAGTTATCATCCTGTTATTCACAGAGTTATCCACAAGTTTTGTGGACAAGTTTGTAGCTTATTGATTTATAAAAAGTACCTCGTTATTTTGTGCTTAAAGTAATATTTCTGCCTGTAATAATTTGATCTCATCCCTTATTGCTGCTGCCGTTTCAAATTCCAGGTCTTTGGCATGTTGGTACATTTTTTCTTCTAATTGTTTCAATTTTTTACCGAGTTGCTTAGCTGTCAGTGTTTTATATTGCGCTACTGACTCGGCTATTTTTGTTTTAGAGGAGATATTACCCAAACCAGCTCCTGGAATTCCAAACTCTAAAATATCGGTCACTGATTTAACAATCCCTTTGGGGGTTATGCCTTTTTCAAGATTAAACTGATGCTGTTTTTCTCTGCGACGTTCTGTTTCATCAATGGCCAGGCGCATGGAGTTGGTCACTTTATCACCATATAGAATGGCCATGCCATTAACATTCCTTGCGGCTCGGCCAATAGTTTGAACCAGTGATACCGCAGAACGTAAAAAACCTTCTTTATCGGCATCCAGTATGGTTACTAAAGAGACCTCAGGAATATCCAGACCTTCTCGTAATAAGTTAATGCCGACCAGTACATCAAATTGACCCAGCCGTAAATCACGGATGATTTCTACCCGCTCAACGGTATCAATATCAGAATGTAAATAACGTACTTTGATATCATGCTCCATCAGATAATCGGTTAAATCTTCTGACATTCTCTTGGTTAAGGTGGTGACTAATACACGTTCTTTTAGTTTGACTCGTTTGTGAATTTCAGAGAGTAAATCATCAACTTGTGTGCTTGCAGGACGTACTTCAATAATGGGGTCTAAAAGCCCTGTGGGCCTTACCACTTGCTCTACAAAACTGTCACAATATTTCTTTTCGTATTTGCTAGGTGTTGCTGAAACATAAATTCTCTGGGCGGTTTTAGTTTCAAATTCTTCAAACATCAAGGGTCTGTTGTCCAATGCAGAAGGCAGTCTAAAACCATATTCGACTAATGTTTCTTTGCGTGATCTATCGCCTTTATACATGGCACCAATTTGAGGGATGGTGACATGGCTTTCGTCAACAATCAACAATGCATCATCGGGTAAATAATCAAACATGGTAGGAGGGGATTCTCCCTGGCCTCTACCTGATAAATAACGCGAATAATTTTCTATTCCCGAGCAATAACCGACTTCAATAATCATTTCCAGGTCAAATAAAGTACGTTGTTCAAGGCGCTGTGCTTCAACCAGTTTATTATTTGAGCGGAGTTGTTCCAGTCTGTCTTTCAATTCTATTTTAATCTCTTCAACAGCCGCCAGTAATTTTTCTCGGGGCGTTACATAATGTGTTTTAGGATAAACCGTATAACGCACTAAACGCTGGGTAATTTCACCGGTTAAGGGATCAAAAAGTGATAAGCGTTCAATTTCGTCATCAAATAATTCAATTCGCAGCGCTTGTTCACCTGATTCTGCCGGAAAAACATCAATAACATCCCCTCGGACACGATAAGTCGCACGTTTCAGGTCAATATCATTGCGAGTATATTGCATTTCTGCCAAGCGTCTTAACAGATCACGTTGTTTAATCAGATCTCCTCGAACCAGGTGTAAAACCATCTTAAAATAAGATTCGGGCTCCCCTAAACCATAGATTGCAGAAACCGTGGCAACCACAATAGTATCTTTACGTTCCAGCAATGCCTTGGTGGCCGATAAACGCATTTGTTCGATATGTTCATTTAAGGAGGCATCTTTATCTATAAAAGTGTCTGATGCCGGCATATAGGCTTCGGGTTGATAATAATCATAATAGGACACAAAATATTCCACGCTATTGCCCGGAAAAAACTCTTTCATTTCACCATATAATTGCGCCGCCAAGGTTTTATTAGGTGCCATAATCATCGCTGGGCGCTGTGTTTGCATTATGACATTGGCAATGGTAAAGGTCTTGCCAGAGCCGGTAACACCTAGCAATGTTTGGTGTACTTCTCCATCATTCAAGCCCTCAATTAATTGTTGAATGGCTTCGGGCTGGTCACCTGCCGGTTGATAGGGGCTCTGAATTTTAAATTGTTTTTTCACGCAGTCATTTTATTGCTCAGGTAATAGTTTTTCACCTAGCCAAAGTTGTTCGATAGTTTCCCTTGCTCTGATTAAGTGCATCTGTTCTCCATCAACCATCACTTCAGCCACACGAGGTCTGGAATTATAATTAGAACTCATGCTAAAGCCATAAGCACCCGAAGAACGCACGGCCAATAAATCGCCTTGGCAAAGTTGTAATTTTCTGTCTTTACCTAAAAAATCACCGGTTTCACAAACAGGCCCTACAATATCCCAGCATTGTTGATCAGCTGAACTGGTTTTGTCTACGGCAATAATATTCTGCCAGGCACTATAAAGAGCCGGGCGGATTAAGTCATTCATGGCTGCATCGACAATGGCAAAGTTTTTATGTTCGGTAGGTTTTAAATATTCAACACGGGTCACTAGAATACCGGCATTTCCGGCAATGGCTCTTCCAGGTTCCAATGAAATCTGGTATGGGCTGCTTGCTAAGCGTTGTAAAAGTGCTGTAACGTAATTTTTTGGAGAAGGCGGTTGTTCATCTTGATAACGTATGCCTAAGCCACCACCTAAATCCAGATGGTGTAATTCAATCCCTTCTTGTTTTAGGCTGTTGGCTAAAGCCAGGATTTTATCCAAAGCAGCTAAAAAAGGCGATGTGTCTGTCAACTGTGAACCTATATGACAGTCTATGCCAATCACATTAATATGATCCATTTTGGCGGCACGTCTATATTCAGTGAGTGCTTGTTGAATATCAATGCCAAATTTATTTTCTTTTAATCCGGTGGAGATATAAGGATGGGTTTGCGCATCAACATCTGGATTAACACGAAAAGACACGGGGGCAATGACACCGAGTTCGCCTGCTAACTGATTGATTCTATCTAGTTCCCCACGGACTTCAATATTAAAACAACGAATTCCAGTTTTAAGTGCTGCTATAATTTCATCTTGACGTTTTCCTACGCCGGAAAAAATAATTTTATCGGGGGAGCCGCCAGCCGCTAAAACCCGTTCCAATTCTCCCAATGAAACAATATCAAATCCAGAACCTAATTTTGCCAGTATATTAAGTATGGCAATATTAGAATTAGCTTTAACGGCATAACATACCAGATGAGGATGATTGCCAAAAGCCTGGTCAAAGGCTTGCCAATGTCTTTCAAAGGTAGCGCGAGAATAAATATAACAAGGCGAACCATATTGAGCGACAATATCTTCAACGGCTACATCTTCAGCAAATAATTTATTATCCCGGTAGTTAAAATAATCCATCTTTATTGATCTTCATCCGGGTATTGGTCATCTGGCACATAAATAGGCGCGGCTTCATCAGGATGATAAAGCGGCCCGACTTGTCCACAGGCTGATAATGCAATGCCCATGATTAATAATAATAAAAAGGTTTTTACAGGCATTTTACACCTCAGAGTATATGATAGTAGGAAGCCAGGTAGCCAATGCTGGCCAATAGGCTAGTATAGCCAGCATGATAAGCTGAATTACAATAAAAGGCATCACCCCTTTGTATATTTGTCGGGTCGTGATTTCTGCCGGAGCAACGCCGCGTAAATAAAATAAGGCAAATCCAAAAGGGGGTGTTAGAAATGAGGTTTGTAGATTAATGGCAATCATGATGCCTAGCCATACCGGGTCAATTCCCATCGCCAGAAGAATAGGCCCGACTATCGGTACAACCACAAAAGTAATTTCGATAAAATCCAGCACAAATCCTAGCAAGAACATAATCAGCATGACCAGGAACATAGCACTAAATTTACCGCCGGGTAAATCAGATAATAGTTCTATAATCAGCTCATCGCCTTCAAATCCACGAAAGACTAGCGAAAATAAAGCAGCACCCATCAGAATCATAAATACCATACAGGTTACTTGCGTGGTATTTTGCATCACTTCGCGTAAAGTCTGTAAATTCAACTGTCTTTTCAGACAAGCTAGAAGTATTGCGCCTACGGCACCTACAGCAGCAGCTTCAGTTGGTGTGGCAAAACCGGCAATAATTGAACCTAACACAGAAAAAATCAGCAATAAGGGAGGTATTAAACTTTTCAGAATACGCAGATAAAAACCTCGTTCGCGATTTTTGGGTGCAGGTGCAGGCATGGATTGCGGATTTAGCCAGGCCGCTAGCAAAATATATAACAAATACATGAATACCAGCCCTAAACCAGGTAATAATGCACCTGCAAATAAATCACCGACGGAAACGGTTTCCGGTGCGAATATACCCATATCCAGTTGTGCTTGCTGATAAGCTGTGGAAATTACATCGCCTAATAAAACCAGAACAATGGAGGGCGGTATAATTTGCCCTAAAGTGCCAGAAGCACAAATAGTTCCACAGGCAATAGAGGGGCTGTAGCCATTGCGTAACATAGTGGGTAAAGATAGTAAGCCCATAGTGACCACTGTTGCACCCACAATACCGGTACTTGCCGCCATTAACATACCGACCAGAGTAACCGCTATTCCCAAACCGCCTCGTAAAGAACCAAACAGTTCTGCCATGGCTTCCAGTAAATTTTCCGCAATGCGAGCTCGCTCCAGCATAATCCCCATAAATACAAATAAGGGCACGGCCATCAATGTTTGGTTATTAATAATACCAAATAAGCGATTGGGTAAGGCGTTGATAAAGGCGCTATCAAACAGATCAAATTGTATGCCTAGGGTCGCAAAAGCAAGTGCTGTTCCACTTAATGCAAAAGCGACGGGATAGCCTGTTAATAAAACGATAAAAACAGCAGCAAACATCCACAGGGACAAATAGTTCTCCATTTAAAGTTTTCCTGTGTCTATTTCTAAGGCATTAAACAGGT
>CAZDMC010000095.1:0-6893 GCA_964506335.1 uncultured Methylomarinum sp.
CAAGATCCATAAATATCTGTGAGCCATCACTAGCTCCTAACAATATTTCCTTTGCTGCCATTATTTTTTCTCCAGTACTATTTGTTTTTTAACAAGACAGGCCCTTAGTCGGTATATTTTGATAAGATCTGTAAATTCATTTAGATCAGCACTAAGCGAGTAGACAGAAATATCAAGAACCATTCCGTTTTGTCTTGGGCAATACTGTCCCCTTTTTCTTTACTATAGAAAGTGCAGATTTTATCTCTCAACTAACTTCGCACGTTTGGCCATAGACACGTCATAAATTATCACTTTTGTGATCCAGTTCACATATAGGCTTTTGTCCACAGCTAAATTATCTGCCATACTTCAAGCTCAGGTTGCCACTTAACTACCTTGTTTTACCTTACTAGCCAGACAATAGCCAACTTCGGAGAATTCCTATGCGGCACCTATTTACATCAATAAAAGGCTTGCATTCTATTCATTATTTACTGCTGTTTCTATGCTTTTCTTTTTCAAGGCTCGCCATAGCGGAAATTGAGAGCATTGCAACACTGCAAGTAAATTTCAATGGCTTATCCAGTGTCCATACCAACATCAAAGTTGCTGATGGTATTAACAATTCGGCGACCGGTGTTTCAGTTAAAAAATCAAACTGGAAAAGAGACAGCACCATTGTCACCATTCCTCAAGGAACGTATGACTTAGTCATTCAAAAAGGTGCAGGCACCTTGATTATTGATGATGTTGATTGTAACAGTGAATCCTGTACAGTTAATGATATTGTCGCAACTCTGACTATCAATTTTGCCGGATTAAGCAGTGTGCATTCTTCAGTGCATGTCCCAGACGGTCTAAACGGTCAGGCGACAGGCGCACAAATCACTAGCAAAAATTGGAAATCTAATCAGGCTGTGGTTACGGTGTTGAGGCAAATTGTTGATGTTAATATACGCAAGGGTGTAGGTAACAGTGTTATTGATAGCGTCGATTGCCGATCCGGTATCTGTACTATTGATAATATCACCGCTACTTTAACGGTCGACTTCCCGGGTATGTCGAGTGTTCATACCTCGGTATTACTGGCTGATGGGATAAATAATACGGCGAGTGGAGAAAAAATCACTAATAAAAACTGGAAAACCAATCAAGCAGTTATCACGGTATTACGCCAACTTTATGATGTCACGGTCACTAAAAGCACCGAAACAATTATTATAGACAATGTAGATTGCACTTCCAGCAGCTGTCAGGTTAATGATCTGACTGCAAACATGACTGTCAATTTCCCTAATACCCATAGTGTGCATACCTCCGTTCGGATCCCGGATAATGTCTTCAATCAAGCTAATGGTGAAGAATTCACCAACAAAAACTGGCAAAGCCAGCAGGCAAAAATCACTGTTTTTAGAAAGACATACGATCTTTATTTAAGAAAAGGTTCAGGCTCTTTGGTAGTAGACAATGTTGATTGTTCATCAGGTACCTGTTCTGCTGATAATCTGACCACAATATTAACAGTAGAGTTTCCTGGATTCCATGGTGTTCATACCTCCGTATTTAATTCGGATCAAATAGCGGACAGGGTATCCGGAGATTTGGTCAGTAGCAAAAACTGGCAAAAAGAACAGGTAGAAATTACCTTGTTTGCAGGAATTTACGATTTAAAGATTCGCAAAGGCGACGATATTTATATTGTTGATAATGTTAATTGCAGTGCGAGTACCTGCTCTGTCAGTAATATTACTGCATTATTGACCGTAAAATTTCCAGGCTTAAATGCTATGCATACATCGGTACATGTTCCTGATGGGCAGACCGGGGGAATCACGGGCGGCAAAGTAACTAATAAAAACTGGCAAACTAATGAAACGGTTCTCAGCGTTTTTAAAAAGAAATATGATGTCAGTATTCGCCGTCACAATGCAATACCTATCATCAAAGATGAGATTGATTGCAGCTCAGGTACTTGTGTTATAGATAATATAGTAGCTACCTTGACCGTTAACTTTGACGGCATGAGCAGTGTGCATACTTCGGTTCACCATACGGATGGCAATACGGGCACAACCGGTGATGAAAAATTTGCCAATAAAAACTGGCAAACAGACCAGGTAATTATTACCGTATTAAAACAACTTTATGATGTCAGTATAAAAAAAGGCAATTTTGAATCAGTCATTATTGATGCGGTCGATTGTACTTCAGGTAGTTGTACGATAGAACAACTGACCGCGACCCTAACGGTTAATTTTCCGGGTATGGATGGTGTGCATACCTCCGTTAGAATTCCTGATGGCAGCTCCGGTATTGCTGAAGGCGCTCAAGTTAGCAATCTAAATTGGAAAAAAGACCAGGTAATACTGACAGTATTTAAACAGCCCTACGATATTAGTGTGCGCCGTAGTCATTCTGAACCGATGATTTTTGACAATGTAGATTGTACGCCAGGTGTTTGTACGGTAGAAAATATCACCGCTAAACTTACAGTAGATTTTCCGAATATGAACAGTGTACATACTTATGTTCATGTTCCCGACAATAATCAGGGGTCAGCAGAAGGCGATCAAGTCACTCGACAGACCTGGAAAAAAGATCAGGCCATACTAACTGTATTTAAACAACACTATGATGTCCGCGTAGAGCGCAGCAAATCAGAACCGATGATTGTTGATAATGTCGATTGCACATCTGGTATCTGCGGTGTAAGTGATCTCGTCGCCACTTTAACTGTAAATTTTCAGGATATTCGCAGTGTACATTCTTATGTGTATGTAGCTGATAATAAACCAGGCTTAGTTGAGGGCGATCAAGTTACTAGACAGACCTGGAAAAACGATAAAGCGGTCATTACCGTTTTCAAACAAAACTATGATGTAGAAGTCAAAAAAGGCTCGATTGCTAAAGTTATTGATAATATCAACTGTACTTCAGGCGTTTGTGAGATCAACGAATTAACCTCGAAACTGGATATCAAATTTCCGGGATTGATTGGCGTCCATTCTTCGGTTCATATTTCGGATGGTGTTGATATGTTAGCAGGCGGTGATAAAGTCGATAATTCCAATTGGAAAAAACATCAAACCAGCATCACTTTGTTACGTGAAAGCTACGATGTCAAAGTTACTCATGCCGTAGAAAGCATTTTTGACAATGTTGACTGTAATGGTGAAAGTTGTGAGGTTCTAATTACTGGCAATGTGCAAGCATTTTTGATAAATGGTGATCTCAATCAAGCACTGGCTGATAAAAACTTAACCGCGTTTGAAAAATTGCCAGATGGAACATTGAAAAAAGTAATAACGGGTAGAACTACTGATTTAGGACAAGTAAATTTTACTTTGGAAGGCATTGAATCCGGCAAAATTTATGTTCTTAAAACATCGAATCCTTTCGGAAACTGGAAATCTTATTTCAGTGCATTCATTTCTCAAACGGGTGCGTATCAATTTATCGTGACCGAGGATGGTGAAAATGAATTGGATCTGACACCACCTGACGTTAGTTTTACTACTCCGAATAATGGTGGAAGTGTTCCTGATATTGGCTTTTCAGTCACGGGTAGTGCTTCTGATAATCGCGAAATTGACAAACTGGAATTGAGCATCAATGATCCTGTCAAAGGTACTCAGGCTATTGCAACAGTGTACGATGCGGCAAGCCAAACATGGTCTGCGGAAGTGCCGGCGACTATGATCAGCCTGGACAATGATGTTGTGTTAACAGCGGTAGCATTTGATTTAGCACAGAATCAGAGCACTACGACAATCATCGTTTCAGTGATACAGGATAATCAAGGACCTGAAATTAATTTTACTTCTCATCTTGATAACGACCAGGTTCCGGTTACCGGCTTCTTACTCTCAGGTACTGTTTCCGACCTTACTGAAGTTGCAACGCTGCAAGCTAGCCTGGTAGATGCCTCATTAGGTGAGACGATAAGCAATCAGGCTGTCGACTTTTCAATTGTTAACGGTAATTGGACTTTAGTCATTGATAACGGCTTGATGACTGAAGGGGGGTCAGTTGATATTACTTTCAATGCTACTGATGGAATAGGTAATCCATCTAGCAATAGCATACACCTATTAGTAGTTGCCGTTGATTACAGCAATGTGCATATGATCAACCGTATTACTTTTGGCGCTTCACCTTCATTATTACAGGAAATTGATAGTATTGGCGCACTGGATTATCTAAATCAGCAACTTGATCCTGCGAGCATTGATGACAGTGTCTTTGAAAGTATGCTGGGTAACGATCCGATTAATAAAGAAGAATTGCAATCATGGACATTATTTCGCATGTTACACAGCAAGCGACAACTGCTGGAAGTAATGACCTGGTTTTGGGATAACCATTTTAATACGGATGTCAATTCTAAACGAAGCAATGCGCAAGGCATTGAATTAAGCAATACGGCGCAGTTTGAATTGGCAGAAAATCAGGATTTCCGGGCAAATGCTTTTGGTAATTTTGGTGATTTACTGCTGATCAATGCACAAAGCCCGACCATGTTGATTTATCTCGACAGCATCAGTAATGTTGCCGGTGATTCCAATAAGAATTACTCCAGAGAAGTTGATGAACTGCTAACTATGGGCGTCAATGGTGGTTATACTGACCAGGATGTTGAATACGGTGCGGAAATATTCACTGGCTGGCATATCCAGAACGATGCTTTTTTCTTTGATGACAGTCTACATACTGTGGGTTCCTACATCCTGTTTGAAGACACACCGCAAGAACTCTTCATTGCCGAAGGCGGTGTTGAACAAGGTGAAATATTGCTTGATGCACTGGCTAATCATCCATCTACAGCAAACTTTATTTGTGGCAAACTGATTACTGTGTTTGTCAACGATATTCCCCCTACTTCACTGGTCACCCGTTGTGCTGATGAGTTTCTAACATTCAGCGTAGCTGATGACCAGATCGAGCGCGTGTTGCGCTTGATCATGCAATCAGCTGAATTCAACGCTGCCGAGAATTATCGTAGCAAAATCAAAACACCGATTGAATTTGTGATTGGTGCCTTACGTAATCTTGAGGCAAGTTCTGATGCAATCGATTTAGTCGATCCAATCCGACTCATGGGTTTGCGTTTATTCGAAAATCCTGTGCCAACGGGATGGTCTGAAATAGGGCCGGACTGGATTAGTGCCAGTCAATTAATCGAACGTATTAAATGGATTAATGAATTCGTACGTAATCAATCGGGGTCAGATGATAGTAGCTCTGATCCTCTGCAATTCTATCCTGCAAACGGATTTGAAACAGCGGATGGAATTGTCGGCTTCCTGTTGCAATTGACAGTAGGCGATGATTTTACCGAACTTGGACGAAACAAGGCATTAGATGTTTTGGGTGTGGATTTTGATATCAGCAACCCGGATGCAGAACTTTTTCTGCGACAATTAAACGGTAATGTGATGAGTTATCCTCAATACCACTTCCAGTAACAGACTCCAAGTTTTCAGGAGAAACAACATGAAAAGAAGAAGTTTCATTAAAGGCATGCTGGGAACCGGGCTAGTCACTGCTGGCAGCTGTGTATTCCGTGTTCCACTGATTTCATCAGCTCAGGCAACCCCGGTCGGTATGCCGACTGTGGTAGTTATCTTTCAACGCGGCGGCTGTGATGGTTTGAATACCGTGGTGCCATACGCAGATGATGACTATTACAACTTGCGACCTACTATAGGTATCCCTGCACCTGGTGGAGGCGATGCATTTCCGGCACTGGATCTGGACGGATTTTTTGGCCTGCATCCCAGCATGGCTTCACTGATGCCGATGTTTAATGCGCAAAACATGGCGGTATTACCAACCGTACATTACCCGGATCCGTCCCGTTCCCATTTTAGTAGCCAGCATTATATTGAAAGCGGTATTTCCAGAGAAAATCTGGGGGGTGCCGACATAGATAATCTGGATGGCTGGTTAAACCGGCATCTGCAAGTGTCTGGCAATACCGTACCACTACAAGCCGTGGGATTCGGCGGTAAATTAGCGCAATCTCTACGCGGCACTGTGCCAGTACAATCCTTTTCGTTTATTGAGTCATTCAATTTAGGCTTACAGGGCTCTGAGCAACAGGCTTTAGTCGATGGTGTCCTACCCGTCTATGAAGAGCTACCCTCACCACAATCATCCTACCAGGAATTAGTACAACAATTCGGACAAACGCTGTTTAGCAATCTAGGTGCGGTATCAGAGATAGATACAGAGTCATATATTCCGGAAAATGGTGCTGTCTATCCTAGTGGCTCTTATAGCCGACGACTAAAAGAAACGGCACAAATGATCAAAGACCCTAATATCGACTTACAAATGGTTGCTGTTGATACCGGAGGTTACGATACCCACAGTAATCAAGGAGCGGGTGAACCCACAGGTCGTTTATCAAGGCGGTTACAGGAATTTTCGGACGGTATCGCTGCATTAGTTACCGATTTGGGTACAAAAATGGATGATGTAGTGATTGTAACCATGACCGAATTCGGTCGTACCTCGCAAGAAAATGGCAGTCTGGGCACCGATCACGGTAATGCAGCCTCCTGGTTTGTATTGGGTAATACTATTCAGGGAGGGATTTATCTTAACGGTGGTTGGCCGGGATTAGCGACAGAAGATCTCTATCAGGAACGTTATCTTGCCTCAACCATAGACTACCGGGATATTTATGCGGATATTTTATTCAACCATTTAGGCCAGTCAGAAGCCGACCTTGCCAGCTTATTACCTGGACATAGCTATAATAGTTTGGGTCTATTTATCTAACTCACTAAAATTAAGCTACGGTCATAGCATTGAGTGGTAGATGGGTAATGCTTATCTCAGTTGAGATATGACTAAAAGTGAAGTCAATTTAATATTTTCTGGCTTTGCAGTCTGTATAAAATGAA
>CAZDMC010000096.1:0-6220 GCA_964506335.1 uncultured Methylomarinum sp.
GGGCGCATAGCAAGCTATGTAACCGAAGTTGCAACGCAGAAGACAGGCAAAAAGACAAGTAATACTGGCGAGTTATTTATTGCAAGTTGCCTAAGAACGGCTTTTTAAATCCTCTCCTGTGTTATTGATTTTCCTTTCACAGAATAGCCCGACATTTTTAAACCGCTCACTCCCTGCTTCAAGCGTTTGCAGACTAAATAATAAACCTGACTAAGAAAGCAGTACTTGTATTCAGTATCCATTAATATTTTTTTTGTATGATTGCTTCATACATTATTTTCCAGGAGAATTATCATGAAAAAATTAGCGTGTCTGATTTTAACTATTGCCTTTACTAGCGGTTGCGCTATTGATCCCTATACCGGTGAAAAAAAGATTGCTAATACTGGCTGGGGCGCCGGTATTGGTGCTGCCAGTGGTGCCGCGATTGGTGCGATTGCCGGAGGCGGTAAAGGGGCATTGATTGGTGCCGGTGCCGGTGCTGCTGTGGGAGCTGGCGCGGGCTATTATATGGATACTCAGGAAAAAAAGTTACGCCAACGCCTCGAAGGTACGGGTGTTAGAGTACAAAGACAGGGTGAAAACATTAAATTAATTATGCCGGGTAGCATTACTTTTGCTACCGACTCTGCCGCTATTGAGGGCAATTTTTATCCTGCGCTGGATTCTGTCGGCATAGTACTTAAAGAATTTGACGACACTAGCATTAATATTTCCGGTTACACCGATTCTACAGGTGGTGATTATCATAATCAGCAACTATCAGAACGCAGAGCTAATAGTGTTGCAAGCTATGTGGTTAGAACTGGGGTTGCGCATGGCCGGATTCAGTCCAGAGGTTTTGGAGAACGCTTTCCTATTTCAGACAATGAAACAGCGATGGGGCGCTCTCAAAACCGTCGGGTTGAAATTACTATCAGACCTAAATAGGCTTGCAACTTTGATTTGATCAATAGAATTTTTAAAAAATTAATAATGTAGTCCGTATGAAGCTTGCGTAATACGGGGAATTCGACAGTGAAGAATCCGTATTACACTTCCTTTGATACGGGCTACATATTCTAAAAATATCCATCAAAGCAAAGTTGTCAGACTACTGAAACATCATTTTAATTGCTATCAATAATACCAACACTGAAAAATAGCGTTTTAACTTTTTTGCAGCTAATTTATTAGCTAGTTTTGCCCCTAAAGGTGCCGTTAAAATGCTGCACAGTGTAATCCCTAGAAAAGCGGGTAAATAAATATAACCTAGACTCCATTCTGGTAAATTTGTTTTTCCCCAGCCCAAAAACACATAAGTAATTGCACCTGAAAGTGCAATAGACAATCCACAAGCACTGGATATAGCCACTGCATTTTTCATGACTACTTGGCTACCCAGCAGGTAAGGCACCGTTAATGTCCCTCCTCCTATACCTAATAAAGAAGATAATAAGCCGATACCATTGCCGACCAGATAGTCTAGCCATAGCTTCACTTTTTTAGGATTATTTTTTGGCTGGATTTGCAGTGCCATACGCACACTTACATAAATTAAGTAGCTTATAAACAGCCATTTCAAGCTATCGGCCTGCACCCAGTCAGCTATTTTTGCCCCTGCCGCTGAACCTAATAAAATACCCGGTGTTAATCTATAGACTCTGTCCCAGCTTATTTTTCCCAGTTTATGATGGCTAAGCAATGATGAAACAGAGGTCAAAATAATTGTTGCAAGAGATGTAGCAACAGCCATTATCATCAGCTGATTTTCTGGAAACTGTTGTTCAGTAAACAACCATAGCAAAGCAGGAACAATAATCACACCACCACCAAGTCCAAATAGGCCTGCCAATAACCCGGCAACACTGCCTAGCAGCATAGTTAATAAAAAAAACTCAAGCATTGGTTATACCCTGTTAGAATTCATTATAAATAATACCTCTAAGTCATTTATTAATGAAAACATATTTAGTCGGCGGTGCAGTCAGGGATTTTTTATTAAATATTGCCGTTACAGAAAAGGACTGGGTGGTTCTTGGTGAAACCCCTGAATCCATGATTAAACAGGGCTTCCACACTGTTGGAAAAGACTTCCCTGTTTTTTTACACCCCACTACGCATGAGGAATACGCACTGGCTCGCACTGAACGAAAAACCGCGCCCGGCTATAAAGGCTTTACTATTCACGCATCGCCAGAAATTACCTTAGAACAGGATTTGATTCGTAGAGACTTAACCATCAATGCCATAGCCCAGGATCAAGCAGGTAATATTATTGATCCGTATAATGGCCAGAAAGACTTGGAAAACCGTATTTTTCGTCATGTTTCACCGGCTTTTAGCGAAGACCCTGTAAGAATTTTGCGTATTGCTCGTTTTGCAGCCCGTTTTTCACATCTCGGTTTTACTATTGCAGAAGAAACCTTGCAATTAATGAAGCAAATAGTCAGTCGGGGTGAAACAGATCATCTTGTGTCTGAACGCGTGTGGGCAGAATTGCACAAAGCATTATCCGAAAAAACACCGGTTGCATTTTTTGATACCTTAAGAGAATGTAACGCCCTGGCAACTATTTTTCCTGAAATTGACCAGCTATTTGGTGTGCCTCAACCCGAAAAATATCATCCTGAAATTGATACCGGAGTTCACAGTTTATTAAGTCTTGAACAAGCAACAAAACTGTCGTCCAGTCCTGAAGTTCGCTTGGCAGCTTTACTACATGATTTGGGTAAAGCCGTCACAGACAAGAAAAAATGGCCCAGTCATCACGGCCATGAAACCCTGGGTCTACCCATTCTTGATCATTTTTGTGAACGGTTACGAATTCCAAAAAAATTCAAAGCACTGGCTTCACATGTAATGCGTTACCACACCTATTGTCACCGTGTTTTTGAATTACGCGCAACCACATTGACCGACATGCTAGGTATGCTAGGCGCTTTCAAATCTGCTGATTTAGTAAAACACTTTGTGCTTGCCTGTGAAGCCGATGCAAAAGGTCGGACAGGACTTGAAAACAATGCTTATCCACAAGCAGCCTATTTACTGAAAGCTGTTAAGGTAGCCTGTGCTGTTGATACTTCAAGTATTTTGAATGGTGATTTACAAGGTTATAAAATTGGTGATGCTATTCGTAGGTTACGAATCAAAGCTGTTGCTGAGTTTATTAAATCGGTATAAATGCGGTAGCCACAGCCTGAATAGCATTTTTTATTTGCCGATGTGATCTATCGGCAAATATCTGTGCCATCATATCCTGAGCATTAATCATTTTCCCAAACAGCCGTTCAAAACTTAAATTGACTTGCTCTGAATCCACTGAACTCAGTAAAAATAATTCGCCATTACTTTTCTACCTGGTTCGAATCAGCCATGAACCTCTGCTATTTTTTCTATAAATTCATTGAATAAAATGTTCAACACAATTATAGTTAAATTTATTTTATTTACTGACCCGACCTTAAGTCTATGCCCTCATTTGATATTGTTTCTGAATTTAATGCACACGAAGTGCATAATGCTGTAGATCAAGCCAATAAAGAAGTGACTACTCGCTTTGATTTTAAAGGCTCTGATGCAAAATTTGAATTACAGGACGACAGCATTCTTATGAAAGCGCAGTCCACTTTTCAATTACAGCAAATGCTACCTATTCTTTTCTCAAAAATGACTAAACGAGGCGTTGACATTGCCTGCCTGGAATCTGGCAATATCCAGGATACCGGAAAAACGGCGCAACAGCCTATTCAATTAAATCAAGGGATTGAAACAGTAATCGCCAAAAAAATTGTCAAGTTAATTAAAGATAAAAAACTTAAAGTTCAGACTGCAATTCAAGGTGAAAAACTCAGAGTTACGGGCAAAAAAAGAGATGATTTACAACAGGTTATTGCTTTTTTAAAAGCAGAAGATTCTATAGAGCTTCCCTTGCAGTTTGAAAATTTCAGGGATTGATATTATACTCTCCACGCTCAAGAATACCTCACCCATTACAGACACCAATCTATCCGAATCTATATAGTGGGTGAAGTTCCATTATCCAAATGGCTAATGAACCGCCCTGTGCGGATTCACATACAGGATTGTGGTAAGGGTTGGAGAGAAACCAGCCCTTACCCGATTAAGCAAATTCAATATGAAGTTTCTTGCCCACCGCATAAGCAACTCGCTCTAAAACATCAAGTGTAATAGATGAATTATTTGGATCAAGAATGCGATCAAGTTGAGAACGACTAGTCTTTAGTTTTTTGCCAAACTAGTTTTGCTTATGTTGTTGACAATTATCCATTTATCTAGGTTTATGTTATTGCTGCTAAAATCTCTTTTAATTCTTGTTTCTTTTGATCTGTTAACGGCCTCAGTGGACGTCTTGCATATCCAGCAGCAACTCCTTTCATTTCCAGTCCCGATTTTACGGTGGAAGCCAGCCCTCCTTTGACAATAAACTCTAACAGAGGAAGTTGTTGATAAAATAATGACCTTGACTTGCCAAGATCACCTTTCTTAACCGATTCAAATAGTTTTTTGGGTAAGTTACCGATAAGGCTTGGAGCAACAGTACACCACCCCTGTGCTCCCGCGTTTAATGCTTCAAGAGCTATATAATTACAGCCATTAAAGAAAGGGACAGAACCATTAGACAGGCTATAAATTTGATGCATTCTTTGAATATCCCCAGTACTCTCCTTAATCATACTTGCATTTTCAATGTTACTAATCATTGAAAGCATGAATTCCGGTAGCATGTCGACTCCACAAGTTGCAGGGTTATTATAGATCATGATAGGAATTGAAATTTCTGCAGAAATGGCGGCATAATGATCATATATTTCAGCTTCAGATAATTTATAATATGAAAAAGGAGAAACCATAATGGCATCAGCGCCATTTTTATTAGCAAAAATAGCTCTTTCAACTGCTTTTTTTGTTGTTAGCTCAGAAATTCCAATAATAACGGGGACTCGTCCATTAACATGTTTAACCGTAAATTCAGCTATTGATTTCCACTCCTCATCATCTAAATAAGCACATTCTCCGGCACTGCCTAGTCCAGCAATAACATCAGCGTCATCTTTAAGTAAATCATCAATAATTTGACCAAGAATATCAAGGTTAACTTGACCATTTTCCTGATTAAATGGTGTAACTGTGTAAGCAATAATTCCTGTTAGCGATTTATTGGTCATGCCGCTTCCTCCCGAATAGCAAGTTGCCCCATATTTTGGAGCATTGGCGCATTTTCACAGGCCAAATATCTTGCTGGTTTCATATCATCAATATTGACATGGCGGTGCCAAGCCCAATTAGGAACATAGAGAGCATCGCCAGCCTCCCATTCTACTTTTTGATTCTCAATAACTGAATACCCTTTGCCTTCAAGAATATAAATAACTGTTTCGTAGGTATGTCGATGCTCATTTGATTGATCGCCTGGCAATAATCCTCCTATTGTCATGCTAATGGAATTACTGGGTAAATCAACTATATGTACTGGATGCTTTCGTTCAACTGAAAACTGTTGATGAACATCATCTTTCTCGACATTCTTATGAACAAGTTGCTCTGGCATATAAGCCTTTAATTGAGCAGGCGTTTCACCAAAGTCTGCGGAACTAAACTTTTTAGTGGTCATAATTAAGCCCTCATCTTTTAATAACAGTGCATTTTTGCACTGAGATAGATGATCTCAGAAAATAGTTTGAAAGTATAAGTTTAAATAATTATCATATTGATAAACATTATGAATCAATTAAACATTCAAGGGGTTTACAATGGAACTTAGACATTTCAGGTATTTTACAGTGGTAGCCGAGCTACAGCATTTTCGCAAAGCCGCAGATAAGTTATGTATTACTCAACCGGCATTATCGAACCAGATTAAACAATTGGAACAAGAGCTAAACACTAAATTATTTGAACGTGTAGGACGGAGAGTCAAATTATCCGAAAGTGGTGAGCTGGTCTTGACTGTCGCTAAGCGAATATTAAATGAAGTTGAACTTTTAAAAGAAACTGTTTCAGATTTAGAAGCAGGTCAGAAAGGCAGCCTTAAAATTGGTGTACTACAAACTATTAATGCCGTGTATTTACGCAATTTAGTTGTCGAGTTTGATAGACAATATCCTGCTATTTCGTTAAAAGTTGAAGAGATGGCTAACCATCAGATTGAAAGTAAAGTATCTATTGGTGATATAGATATTGGTATTGGGTTTATATTAAAAAAAGAATATAAAAATAT
>CAZDMC010000096.1:6244-6841 GCA_964506335.1 uncultured Methylomarinum sp.
AGTGGAAGCTGGTTCTATCACCTGCTAATGCCAAATTAGCTAAAGATATTATGCAAGGAAGGCATCATCATCTTAAACCCGTTTTGCTCCCTGAGGGCTTTGAAACTAGAAAAATTGTGATCAACTATTTTAGAGATAACCATATAAGATACGACAACATAACGGAAGTCAATACTATTTCTTCTATTCTTGATTTAGTAGAAAGCGGCTTGTCTTTTAGCATTCTTCCTGAAGCATTTTCAGTATTAAAAGCAAACCAAAAGCTGACATTGTTTGATTTAACCCCTGCACTTCCCCCTCGAACGATAGGGCTTCTTATGGCGAAAAATAAAGTGAGAAAAAAAACCGTCGAAAAGTTTTGTGAATTAATAAAAAACCAACTAATTTCCAGATAAAAGCATACTATGGTATTAATCATACAAACACGCACGGAATAAGTTGAGCAATTGGCAAAGTAATTTGTTCGTATTCAAGGCGTAGAAATTACAAAGTCAATTGTTCAAGTTATTCCGTGCGCGTTTCTTAGGTGGGGTATTCTCAAACATAAACCTAGAAAAATCAGTTGAGCACGGATTTTGTGGAAAATCTGGGCGAAAA
>CAZDMC010000097.1:0-6837 GCA_964506335.1 uncultured Methylomarinum sp.
GAAGTGCTGGAAGATGGTACCGTTGAAATGATTGAAGTAAAATAACACTTGTTATTATTCACGAATAATTTCTTATTGGCAACAAAACCCTATGGCATCACAATTACTTAAAGTCAGTACCGGCTCCTATTCCACAAAAGGTATTAAAGAAGATAATGAAGATTGCTTAGGCACTCTAGTACCCGAGGAACCGACACTGACAAACAAAGGTATTATTATCGCCATTGCTGATGGTATGAGTGGTTGTGATGATGGTAAACAGGCCAGTCATTGCTGTGTTGCCGGCTTTTTAAATGATTACTACAGTACACCCGATTCCTGGTCTGTAAAAACCTCAGGACAAAAAGTGCTTTCTGCTACTAATACCTGGCTTTATAGCCAGGGCATAGCAATGTCTGCTTCAAACAAAGGGCTGGTCACTACGCTAAGTACATTGGTGCTTAAGTCAACAACTGCCCATATTTTTCATATTGGTGATTCGCGAATTTATCGTTTACGAAAAGCTAATCTGGAACAAATGACCCGAGATCATAGAGTCTGGACTTCAGAAAATACTAATTATCTGAATAGAGCCATGGGTATAGAGCCACGATTGGAAGTGGATTACAAAGCATTTCCTATCCAGTTGGACGATTTGTTTTTACTAACTACCGATGGCATTCATGATTTTATTGATGATAAAACCATTAGAAAAATACTGAACACAAATAAAAACCTGGATGACATTGCTGAGGCTCTGGTCAATAGTGCAACAGTTGCAAACAGCAATGATAATTTAACTTGCCAATTGGTAAAAATCGAACAATTACCGGTGGCTAAAGAAGATGAAATAGTAAGGCGACATGCTAATTTGCCTTTTCCGCCCGATTTATCCCCGGCGATGGTTTTGGATGGATATCGTATTGAAGAGGAAATTCATGCCAGTAAACGAACTCAAATTTATCGCGCTTTTGATACCAAAACCTATACCCAGGTCATTTTAAAAACGCCCTCTGTTAATTATGATGATGACGCACAATACATAGAACATTTCTTGCATGAAGAATGGGCTGGAAAACGCATTAATCATAAAAATGTGTTAAAGGTACTGGATACAGATCGAGCTAAAACATGTATCTATTATGTCACCGAATATATAGATGGGCAGACCTTACGAGGCTGGATGAATGATAATAAGAAACCCTATATTCGTGAAATAAGAGAAATAGTCAAGAAAATAGCGAATGGTTTAGCTGCTTTTCACCGTATGGAAATGATTCATCAGGATTTAAAACCTGAGAACATCATGTTTACAAAAGATGGAACGGTAAAAATAATAGATTTTGGCTCAGTCAAGATTGCCGGAATTTCTGAGATTGCTGCCTTGGAGCCAACAGATACAGAACAAGAAAATGTATTAGGAACGATCAATTATTCAGCGCCGGAATATCATTTGGGACAAAGAGCTACTGTTAAGTCAGATTTATACTCACTAGCAGTGATTACTTATGAAATGATTAATGGTTGCCTGCCGTATGGTAAAACTATGCCAGAAAAACCGAATAAAACAAATTTGGCAAAGTTACATTATGTTCCCAGTATGCATGTTAATCCAATGGTGCCTGTCTGGATTGATGGTGCCTTAAAAAAAGCCTGTAGTATTAGTCCGCAGGGTCGCTATGAAACTATTGCAGAGTTTGTACATGATATTACCACGCCGAATTCCATGTTTTTACGAACGGGTGATTTTATACCTTTAATTGAACGAAATCCACTGGCTTTCTGGAAATCTTTGTCAGCCATTCTTGCTTTAGTCAATGTTGCGCTACTTTATTTGTTTTTTTTATCTTTGCCATAACCGCCACCGCCTGGCGTTTTAATCTGGATAACATCGTTAGCGTTCAGATTAAGCTGGCAACAACCGGCTAAATTAACGATTTCTCCGTTAGCTTTGATAACACGGTTAACACCGGTTTTGGCTGATAAACCTTGTTTTAAGCCAAACGGTGGATGGATGCGATGACTGGATAAAAGAGTCGCGGTCATCGGTTCTAAAAATTTGATTTGACGAGTCACACCATTTCCGCCCTGCCACTGTCCTGAACCTCCGCTATTTTGACGAATTGAGAATTCTTCTAATAGTACAGGAAAACGCCATTCCAGTACTTCGGGATCGGTAATTCTGGAATTTGTCATATGTGTTTGTACGGCATCACAACCATTAAAACCTTTGCCTGCGCCTGAACCACCACAAATTGTTTCATAATATTGTTTTTCGGCATTACCAAAAGTAAAATTATTCATAGTACCTTGAGAACCCGCAAGAATACCTAATGCACCGTATAATGCATCGACAATATATTGCGATGTTTCCACATTTCCGGCCACTACGGCTGCCGGATATTGTGGATTTAACATAGAGTTTTCAGGTATTTTGATGGTCAATGGTTTTAAACAGCCGGCATTTAAAGGGATATCCTCTTTAACCAGGGTGCGAAAAACATATAAAACAGCCGCTTTGCAGACTGCGGCAGGGGCGTTAAAGTTAGTCAGCAATTGTGCTGATGTCCCGGCAAAATCAATAACGGCTGTTTGTAATGCCGGGTCTATTTTAATAGTCACTTCGATTTTGGCATTGTTATCCAGGGTATAAACAAAATGACCCCTAGATAGTGAGCCTAAAATATTACGCACACAGGCGCAAGCATGGTCTTGAACAAACTGCATATAGTTGAAAACGGTTTGCAGAGAGTAGTGTTCGATCATTTTTTTAAGCGCTACAATCCCTTTATTATTAGCGCCAATTTGCGCTTGTAAATCAGCAATATTTTGTGCTGGATTACGAGCAGGGTAAGGCGAGCTGTCTAGCCACTTTCTAACCGCATTTTCTTCAAATTGACCGTTAATGACTATTTTAAAACCGGCACTGAGCACACCCTCTTGCTCAATATGATGGCTATTTGCTGGCATGGAACCGGGGCTTATACCACCTACATCTGCATGATGAGCTCTTGAAGCCACAAAGAAAAGACAGCGCTCATTTTGATTATCAAATACCGGAGAAACTACAGTAATATCAGGTAAATGGGTACCTCCCTGATAGGGTGAATTGATTAGATAAACATCATTAGCCTGAATGGTAAAATCAGTGGATTCAAGCACCGCTAAAACACTTTCTCCCATTGATCCCAAATGCACAGGAATATGCGGTGCATTGGCAATTAACTGGGCTTTGGCATCAAACAGCGCACAGGAAAAATCCAGACGTTCTTTGATATTGACTGAATGTGCAGTTTTTTGCAGGACAAAGCCCATTTGCTCAGCAATTGAGATAAATCGTTTGTTAAATATTTCCAGTAATACAGGATCGGCATGAGTGCCTAGTGCTACTGTTCTTGTTAGTGTCTGGACTCGCTTTAGTATCAGGTTATTTTGAGACGTAATTTCTCCTTGCCAGCCGGGTTCTATGACTATGGTAGCAGTGGAATCTACAATAATAACAGGCCCTTTAAGCATAGATTGAGCTGTGAGTGACTGTCTTCGATAAACAGGGGTTTGATGCTCACGGTTATCAGAAAATAGAGTGGTAAAGAGTACCGGTTGGGCGATGTTATCAGCAAAGTTTAGCAAGCCGTCTGATTCAGCATGACTTTCACTGATAATTTCAACAGATAAGGATTCAATGATTAAGGACCTGCCCGTATAGAAAAAGCCAAATTGCTGTCGGTATTGTTGTTGAAAAGTATGCAACATACTGGATTTATCTGAATGCAGCACAGCAAATGCGGTATCTGTACCAAAAAAACGGATGTGGACTTTAGCAATAGATGTAATGTTTTCCTGTTCGGCAGTTTGTTGCAACATTTGTGTAAAACCCTGTTGTTGCAATTGGTTCAATTGTGTTTCTAATTGCATCTCAGTGACTTTATCCCAGTCTTGTTCTACAGCCTGTTCCTTAATTAAGCGCAATTCAGCCAGCCCCATGCCATAGGCTGATAGTACGCCTGACAGAGGGTGTAACAGAATAGTTCTCATCCCTAAGCTGTCAGCTACTTTGCAGGCATGTTGTCCTGCCGCTGCACCATAACAGCATAAGGTATATTCAGATACATCATAGCCTTTTTGTACGGAGATGGTTTTGATGGCGGTTGCCATATTTTCAACGGCAATATCAATAAAGCCTTCGGCCACTTGTTGTGGGCTACGGGTATCGCCTGTTTTAGCGCTTATTTCTTGCGTTAACTGAGTAAACAGCTCGGTTACTTTTTCTGAATCTAGTGATAAATTACCTTGTTCACCAAATACAGCGGGAAATAAGGGCAACTTTCCTAACATGACATTAGCATCAGTGACGGTTAATGCACCGCCTCGGCGGTAACTGGCAGGCCCGGGATTTGCACCTGCGGATTGCGGACCCACACGATATCGCTGTCCATCAAAAAACAACAAAGATCCTCCACCGGCGGCAACAGTATGAACATTCATCATTGGCACTCGTATTTTCACACCTGCGATTTCTGTTTCGTGAGAGCGTTCCAGTTCGCCCGCATAATGGGCAACATCGGTTGATGTACCCCCCATATCAAAGGCAATAATTTTGTTAAAACCGGCTTTTTCCGAGATTTTTATGGCACCGATGATGCCACCGGCGGGCCCGGATAAGATACTGTTTTTACCTTGAAATTTATCGGCTACCGTTAAACCGCCATTGGATTGCATAAACAGTAGCTGAGTATCAGAATATTTTTTAGACAATCCGGCAGCAAGCAGGTCAACGTAGCGTCTTAGTAAGGGTGATAAATAAGCATCAACCACGGTAGTATCACCCCGACTGACAATTTTCATAAAAGGGCTGACTTGGTGTGACAGTGAAATCTGGCTGAAGCCAATGAATTTTGCCAAATCAGCTAACTGGAGTTCGTGTTCAGGGTAACGCCAGGCATGCATCAATACAATGGCAAGAGATCGAAAACCTTGTTGATAAAGAGCTTGTAATTGTTTTTTGGCGATAGCTTCATCAATATTCTGGAGTATGTTACCTTGAGCATTCAGACGTTCATTAATCTCTATGCAGGTCTGATAAAGTAGTCTTGGACGCTGGATATTTAATGCAAAAATATCAGGTCGGTTTTGATAAGCAATGCGTAAGCAATCTTTAAACCCTTGGGTTATAACTAAGGCCGTTGCTTCTCCATTGCCTTCCAGTAAAGCGTTGGTGGCTACTGTGGTTCCCATTTTCACAGCATCAATAGCAGGCCTGGATATCGAACTTAAACATTTCTCAATACCTTCTAAGGCGGCATCGCGATAGTGTTCTGGATTATGAGAAAGCAATTTTTTGCTCAGCAGACGGCCATCCGGTGTCTGGGCAACAATATCAGTAAATGTACCACCACGATCTATCCAGAATTGCCAGCCATGGGTTTTATTTTTAATCACCGGGTTTTGGGTTTTTGTCTCTTTCTGACGGTCTGAGTGCTAATTAGAGATGGTTGGCACTGTAAAATAAAATGTTGATCCTGAATCCAATTCAGACTCCAGCCATATTGTGCCTCCGTGACCTTCTACAATTCGCTTACAAACAGCCAGACCTATACCTGTACCTGAGTATTTTTCTTTCGCATGTAATCGTTGAAAAATCACAAATATACGTTCGAAATATTCAGGTTCGATACCAATACCATTGTCTTGAACAGAAAATTGCCACATCTTTCCGGTTTTATGGCAGTTGATATCTATCGTACATCGTCTATCTTTGTCGCTATACTTAATTGCATTGAAGATCAGATTCTGAAAGAGTTGCTGAAATTGTGATTGATCCGCCATTATCTGAGGAAAAGATTTTGGATAGCTGATTTGAACTTTATTTTCTGCAATAACCATTTTTAAACCTAAAATAACAGTTTGTATGACTTCAGTGATATCTAATGGTTTAAGTGTTTGTTTGTTTTTTCCAACACGAGAGAAGACCAGTAAATCCTGTATAAGTATTTGCATTCTGTTGGCACCATCAACAGCATAGCCAATAAATTCATTGGCATCATCATCCAGTTTATCTTGATAGCGTCGAGCTAATAACTGGGTATAACTGGAAACCATGCGTAAGGGTTCCTGTAAATCATGTGAGGCTACATAGGCAAATTGTTCCAGTTCTGCATTCGAGCGTTCAAGTTCCAAGGTGTGATTGCGTAGATTTAATTCATCTGCTTTTTTTTGAGTAATATCTACGCAAATACCTATAAAACCTTTATAACTGTTTTGTTCCAGGAGAGGAACACCAATTTCGCGTATCCAGTGATAAATACCATCACCGCCTTGCATCTGGTATTCGTGGTCAAAGCGGGTATGTTGAGATAAGGCACTATTATATTCCCTGATAATTCTGTTTTGATCATCAGGATGAATCTTTATTTCGTTCCACTGATAGCTTAGCTCTTGCTCCAGAGTGTGACCGGTAAAATCAAGCCAGGTATCATTAAACATCAAAGGTTTGTTCTCAGCATCCATCATCCACATCATCACCGGTGCAGCATTGACAAAAGTACTGAATAGTTGCTCTCTGGATCTTAGCTCACTCTCCAGTTGTTTACTATGGCTGATATCTCGTAAAAAAACGGTAAAAAAAGGTTTATTGTCTAATTCTATTTCAGTAACACCAAATTCTAAAGGAAAAGACACACCATCTTTACGCAGTCCAACGACTTCCTGACTATAACCAATGATTTTTTTTAAGGGTCTTCGTTTATATTTTCGTAAATAGTTGTAAATATCATGGTGTCCATGATTAAGTTCAAGCATCAAACAACTAAAGTCCTTATTTATAATATCTTTTTCCTGATACCCAAATAAGCGTTCCGC
>CAZDMC010000098.1:0-6821 GCA_964506335.1 uncultured Methylomarinum sp.
TTTTCCACAAAATCCGTGCTCAACTGATTTATCTAGGATTATGAACAATTAGGCTATTTTAGGCTCATTTTATGTTGGAAATACGCCGCTCGTTCAGACTCATTTCATATTGGACAAGACTATGACTGGCGGAATGCTACAAAATGTCAAAATTCTGAACTTAATGGCAATAACGCGAAATGCGAAAATATAGGGGCGTTTTATTGTTGTTTGCTAACAAGATATTGATCAATAGCTTTAGCCGCTCCACGACCCTCATTGATGGCCCATACTACCAGTGATTGTCCACGGCGACAGTCGCCAGCAGCAAAAACACCGTCAACGCTGGTTGAGAATTCGCCATAGTTAGCCTGGATATTGCTGCGTCCATCGCGCTCTAGCCCCATCATTTCAAGGGCTGTTTGTTCAGGGCCGAGAAATCCCATGGAAAGTGTGATTAAATCAGCTTTCCACTCTTTTTCACTGCCTGCAATTTCATTCATTTGAAAACGACCGCTATCATCTTTTTCCCAGGCAACATTGACTGTTTTTATTCCGGCGAGATTACCATTGCCATCACTCATAAATTCTTTACTTAGGATACAATATTCGCGAGGGTCTTTACCATCACGTTTAGTGGCTTCTTCGTGACCGTAATCGACACGAAAAACTTTAGGCCATTGTGGCCAGGGGTTATCATCGGCACGCTGAACAGGAGGTTCGGGTAATAGTTCAAAATTAACTAAGGTTTTACAACCATGTCTTAATGAAGTACCAATGCAATCTGTGCCGGTATCACCGCCGCCAATCACAATCACATTTTTATCTTTAGCGCTAAGATAAAGTCCATCGGCATGTTTACTATCAAGCAAGCTTTTAGTATTTTTAGTCAAGAATTCCATAGCAAAATGGATTCCGTTCAGGTCGCGGCCTTTAATCGGTAAATCACGAGGGTTTGTTGCACCTGTTGCCCATAATATCGCATTAAACTGATTCATCAGCTCATTAGGGTCTATATAGTTAATCTGATGACAGGCATCTTGCATGATTTTATTAACATGACCGGCAGGAAAATCTTCTGCTTTGCCGATGTTAGTATTAGTACAAAACTCTACACCTTCATCACGTAATTGCTGAACACGTCGGTCAATCAGACGTTTTTCCAGCTTCATATTAGGAATGCCGTACATCAGCAGCCCACCAATGCGGTCAGCGCGTTCATAAACGGTGACTTTATGACCTAATCGACGTAGTTGCTGGGCTGCGGCAAGACCTGCAGGGCCTGAGCCAATAATAGCAACAGACTGGCCTGTTTCATTGACAGGCGGTTCAGCTTTTACCCAGTTTTCTTCAAAGCCGCGATCAATAATTGAGTTCTCAATGTTTTTGATAGTGACCGGTGGCTCAGTAACGCCAAGAACACAGGAGCCTTCACAAGGGGCTGGGCAGACTCTGCCGGTAAATTCAGGAAAGTTATTGGTTAAATGCAGACGATCCAGCGCATCACGCCAGCGATCCCGATAAACCAGATCATTCCATTCAGGAATCAGGTTATCAACGGGACAACCGCTACTGGATTGACAAAACGGTACGCCACAGTCCATACAGCGAGCACCCTGAATATGTAAATGTTCATCTATAGGGTCTGTATATATTTCTGCATAGTCGTTAAGACGCAGCATAGGATCACGATAGGGTATCGTTTCACGTTGGTATTCTTTGAATCCTGTCGGCTTACCCATCGGTCATTGCTCCGTGTACTGCTGTTTCTTGTTCTTCATCATGCTGTGCTCGTTCGGCTAATACTCGTTTATAATCAGTCGGCATTACTTTGACAAACTGCGGTAAAACAGATTTCCAGTTGTCTAGCACATTTTTAGCAACCGTTGAATCCGTGTGCTTATAGTGTAATTTGATTAAGCCATAGAGTTCGTCAATATCGTGCTCTTGATCAACTTTTTCCAGATCAACCATGCCCGGATTGCAGTTTTGTGCAAAGATATTGTCAGTATCCCATATATAGGCGATACCGCCACTCATACCTGCGGCAAAGTTACGACCTGTTGTACCCAGTATGACTACGCGTCCACCTGTCATATATTCACAAGCGTGATCACCGACACCTTCAATCACGGTATTGGCACCAGAATTTCGCACACAGAAGCGTTCAGCAGCATGACCACGAAAGAAAGCCTGACCCGATGTTGCGCCATAGAGTACTACGTTACCAACAATGATATTATCGCCTGCTTCAAAAGTACTGTTTTTGGGTGGATAGACAGTAATATTTCCACCGGAGAGTCCTTTTCCCACATAATCGTTAGCATCACCTTCAATTTCCAGAGAAATTCCGCGAGCCAGAAACGCACCAAAGCTTTGTCCGGCGGAACCGTTAAATTTAATATTAATGGTGTTTTCCGGCAACATTGACGCACCCCATTTTTTCACCAGGGTGTGACTGAGAATAGTACCTACTGTACGATCGGTATTGATAATGGGCAATTCAAAGCTGACCTTATTACCATTTTCCAGCGCATCTTTAGATAATTCAATCAGCTTATTATCAATGACTTTATCCAGACCATGATCTTGCGGTATGGTTTTGTAAACTTCAACAGCATCATGGGGTTTAGGTGCTGGTGCCAGTAACGAGGTTAAATCCAGACCATCTGATTTCCAGTGCTGTATGGCTTTATTGGTTTTCAGCACATCGGTGCGGCCAATCATTTCGTTGACTGTTCTAAAACCCAGTTTAGCCATGATACCACGGGCTTCTTCAGCCACCATAATCAGATAGTTAACAACATATTCCGGGTCGCCACTAAATTTCTTGCGTAATTCCTTATCTTGGGTAGCAATACCAACAGGACAGGTATTAAGATGGCATTTACGCATCATAATACAACCCAAAGAAATGAGTGGCGCGGTACTAAAACCAAATTCTTCGGCACCGAGTAATGCAGCAATCACTACATCACGACCTGTTTTTAAACCGCCATCGGTTTGCAGGGTAACGCGTGAACGCAGGTCGTTCATCACCAATGTCTGATGTGTTTCTGCAATGCCTAATTCCCAGGGCAGTCCGGCGTGTTTAATACTGGTTAACGGCGATGCGCCTGTACCACCGCCGTCACCTGAAATCAGAATGTGATCGGCGTGGGCTTTTGCCACACCGGAAGCAATGGTACCTACACCCACTTCTGAAACCAGTTTGACACTGATACGTGCCGAGGGGTTTGAATTTTTAAGATCGGAGATTAATTGTGCCAAATCTTCAATCGAATAAATATCATGATGCGGTGGGGGGCTAATCAGCCCTACGCCAGGTGTTGAATGGCGCAGGCTGGCAATATAGCTATCCACTTTTGTACCAGGCAGTTCACCACCTTCTCCCGGTTTAGCACCTTGCGATATTTTAATCTGTAATTCATCGGCATTAGCCAGATACCAAATAGTGACGCCAAAACGACCCGATGCAATTTGCTTGATTGCCGAGCGTTTGCTGTCGCCATTTGCCATTGTTGTGAACCGGGCAGGGTCTTCACCGCCTTCGCCGGTATTGCTTTTTCCGCCCAGACGGTTCATGGCAATGGCTAAGGATTCATGGGCTTCTGCTGAAATAGAGCCAAAACTCATTGCGCCCGTACAAAAGCGTTTTACGATTTCAGCGGCGGATTCAACCTCTTCAAGTGGTACGCTGGTAAGATTTTCGTTAAAGGTAAGCAGTCCTTTAATTGAACAACGCGTTCTTGCATCGTTGTTCATATGGTCAGCAAATTGCTGATAGCTTTCTTGGCTGTTAGTACGTGTGGCTAATTGAATATCAGCAATCGCCTGAGGATCCCACATGTGTCTTTCACCACCGGCACGCCAATGGTATTCTCCATTATTGGGCAGTAGATCATTGTGAATATTCTGATTTTCAGGATAACCAATTTCATGCCGACGTAGTGATTCAGTAGCCAGCACGTCAAAATTAACCCCTTGAATACGACTTGCAGTCCCTACAAAACAACGATCAATCACTTCATCTCGTAAACCAACGGCTTCAAATATTTGAGCGCCTTTGTAGCTTTGCAGCGTAGAAATCCCCATTTTTGCCATCACTTTAAGCATGCCTTTGGCTACCGCTTTGCGATAAGCTGCAACAATGGTGTCGTCATCTGGCATATCAGCTTCCATCAGGCCATCACGACGGGCTTGCCATAGTGATTCAAAAGCCAGATAAGGATTGATTGCATCAGCACCAAAGCCGATTAACAGACAATGATGATGGACTTCTCTGGCTTCACCGGTTTCTAGTACGATACCAATTTGGGTGCGTTTGAACTGGCTGACTAAATGGTGATGAACAGCACCGGTGACTAATAAAGTCGGCAGAGCGATACGCTCACTGCTCATTTTACGATCAGACAGCACAATGAGCTGAAAACCCTCTGCTATGGCTTGTTCTGCTTCATTACAAATTCTGTCTAATGCCGTCAATAATCCGGCTTTTCCTGCTGATTTAGGCCAGCTAATGTCTAATGTTTTGGTTTTCCAGCCACGATGATCCATATGCTTGATTGCCGCTAACTGTTCATTAGACAGGATAGGGTGTTCGACTAATAAACGGTGACAATGCTCAGGGCTGGTTGTTAATAAATTAGCTTCAGGGCCAATATAACATTCCAGTGACATGATGATTTCTTCACGGATCGAATCTATGGATGGGTTGGTTACCTGAGCAAATAATTGTTTGAAGTAATCATAAAGCATCCGAGGCTGGTCTGACAGACAGGCCAAAGCAGAATCATTACCCATAGAACCCAGCGGGTCGCGTTTTTCGCGAATCATGGGCAGTAACATAAACTGCATGGTTTCAGTGGTAAAACCAAAGGCTTGCATACGCGCTAGCAAAGTATCAGGATCAAAACTGTGAGGTTCTTTATTCGGTTGTAATTCACTTAAGTGTATACGCTGTTCATTTAACCAGTCAGCATAAGGGCGCTGGGTTGAAAAATCATTTTTAAGTTCTTCGTCAGGAATCAAAATGCCTTTTTCAAAATCAACCAGAAACATGCGCCCTGGTTGTAGACGACCTTTGAATTTTACATTTTCTGGATCAACCGGTACTACACCCACTTCGGAAGCCATGATTACATGGTCATCATGGGTCAAATAATAGCGACTGGGACGCAGGCCATTACGATCCAGCACTGCACCAATATACTTGCCATCGGAAAAGACAATGGAGGCCGGGCCATCCCAGGGTTCCATTTTGGCAGAGTTGAATTCATAAAAGGCACGTTTGTCTGCCGACATGGTTTTGTGATTTTGCCAGGCTTCGGGCACCATCATCATCACTGCTTCTTGCAGTGTCCGTCCTGACATCAACAAGAATTCCAGGACATTATCAAAAGTACCTGAGTCAGAGCACTCGGGTTCAACCACAGGAAATATTTTGCTTAATTCATCACCAAATAATTCACTTTTAGCAACACCTTCACGCGCCTTCATCCAGTTTTTATTACCACGCATGGTGTTAATTTCGCCATTGTGGCTCATAAAACGATTCGGTTGTGCACGATCCCAGGAAGGGAATGTATTGGTGCTAAAACGTGAATGCACCATGGCCATGTGTGATGTAAAATCAGCATCATTAAGGTCAGGGAAATAAGGCATGACTTGTTCGGGCATTAATTGCCCTTTATAAATGATAACTTTTGTCGACAAACTACAGATATAGAACATTTTGCATTGCTGCAAAGTCTCGTCATTGCGTAGTGTATGTGATGCTTGTTTACGAATAAGATAGAGCTGTCTTTCAAAAGCTTCTGTTGCTAAATTATCAGCAGAGCCAATAAATAACTGTTCTATAACAGGCTCAGTGGCACGAGCCGATGGACCAATATCAGCGGCATCGGCATCAACCGGTACGCTGCGCCAGCCAATTAATTGTTGACCCTGGGCTTTAATAAGCTGTTCGACAGTTTCTTTACAACGAGCACGTTCTTCATCTTGCTGAGGTAAAAAAACCAGGCCTGCTGAAAACTTACCAGGTTCAGGCAATTCTACGCCCAGATCAGTTTTTGCAACTTTGCTTAAAAACGCCAGTGGTAGAGCGGTCATTATTCCAGCGCCATCACCGGTATTTTTTTCACAGCCACAGGCACCACGGTGTGTCATCGCTTCTAATGCAGTGGCGGCATCACGGATGATTTTATGTGAACGCTGGCCTTTAATATGAGCAATAAAGCCAACGCCACAGCTATCTTTTTCGTTAGCAGGGTCATAAAGCCCCTGTTTACGAGGCATCTGGTACGTCTGTTTCAACATTGTTATACACCTTATGGTTTTTCAAGGTTTGTTGATTTGTTTTGAAAGCAAATCTTTTGAACGGGTTAGCTGTGCGTAATGGTAATCAGGAAAAAAATGATGTTACTGTTAGCGCAAGAATAGGTGGAATTTTGATAATAAATGATTTCCGCCTTTTTTGGAGGTTACTGACTACTCGTTAAATATCTGTGTTATGAACTGTGCAGCCATCCCGTAATTATTATTCAATGCATATTTGAAAATTGTCATTTTTTTCATGACTTGCATTAAATTTAACCTGAGAATTATACAAAAATCAAATTTACAAAGCAAGATTTAGCCTTGTCCAATTATGAAATGAGTCTGACAATTTTGGTTTGATGAATGGATTTTTTTAAATAATTAATAATCTAGCCGGTATGAAGCTTGCGTAATACGGGAGATTTGGCGGTGAAGAACCTCGTATTACACTTTGTTTCATACGAGCTACATATACTTCGTGCGGTCACGACTGCGGATTTCTAAGCGCTGAATTTTTGCCGATA